>JAKEFB010000094.1 GCA_022616275.1 Chloroflexota bacterium | reverse complement strand
GCCATCGTTTCACTCCCACCCCGTTTTTCGTCTCCTATGCTACAATAAACGTAGCCACGGCTACGTTTTTCGTAGCCCCGCCTTACCTATGCCCAACCCTCATGAAATCAACCCAAAACAGTAAATGGTACCGGCGATTGAAGGTAATTGACCTTTCCACTCGCGGCTATTGTGTACCGAAACTGACAGAGATATTCGAGCTGTCGGCTGGTACCATTCGCAGCTACATCAAGCACTACAACGCGGGCGGCCTGGCCAAGCTGTTGCCGGCTTATGGGCAGGGTCGTCCGCGCTTACTGGACTGGGATAAAGGCCAATGGCTTGATTTACTCCACCAACCACCCAGCAGTTTGCCGAAGCTAGAAAGCGGCGCTCAAAATTGGACCCAGGAACTGCTGCAAAAGTACTTTGCCTGTTATCAGCACCAGGCGTTGAGTCAGGGAACGATTTCCAAAGCCATCAAACGGGCTGGTTTGCGCTGGCGGCGGGCCAAGCTGACCATCCAATCGCCCGACCCGCTGTACCTGGTTAAACGCCAGCGCGTTCGAGAACTATCTGAGAAAGCCTTGCAGGGTACCTTGACCAGTCAAGCAGCTGAACATCCGCCGCCTGAGGGCGTCACCAGCAGAACGCATTTGGTTTTCTTTGACAGTACAGACCTCCACTGGTGCCCAGATATGGGGACCACCTACAATGCTCAAGGACAACAAGTCAAAGTCGGTTCACCAGGCTATGACAATCCCTGGTACGGTCTCTTGGGTAGCCTCCACTATCCTTCTGGTGAAGGGCTCTATACCGTCCACACCAACAAGCGCCATCAAGAGGTCCAAGCTCATCTTCAGTTGTTAATTGACCAGGACCCACAGGCTTTCTGGTTTGTGGTCCTGGATAATGCGTCGGCCCATACCACGCCCAAGCTTGATAGTTTCTGCCAGTCTCATACCCATCGCTTGGAACTGGTTTTCTTGCCGACCTACAGTCCACACTTGAATCTGATCGAGCGCTTGTGGCGCTTCATGCGGGGCCAGGTGACGCGCAATCAATTCTTTGATAGCTTGACCACTGTGGCCGAAACGGTGGTTAACTGGCTGGAGAACCTTCCGTTGGCCCGTTTTTGTTCCCTGATGGGCTTGGATGAATCCCAGCTTCAATTTGTTTGAAAACCTTTTTCATAATCACTTATGGATAGTTTTTGGACCTGACTAAAGTTAGTGCTGGCTCCTAACTTTAGTCAGACTTACTTTATAGTTATCAGGAAGATGCCAAGCTACCTATAACTGGCGCTCTCATGTTGTGTTCCTCCTGAAAATCGGCTACGATCACGCCAATCTATACTCCACGATCAAATAATATTCAGCACGTTCACGAAGTGAGATTTTCTTCATCTTGTCACCGTGCAACCGCAGGTTGCCGTCACCTTGTCAGGTATACCGCCCATGACTGTTGAACCCATCGCGATTATTGGCATAGGCTGCCGTTTTCCCGGCGCGGCCGGGCCAGAGGCCTTCTGGCAACTGCTGCGCAACGGTGTGGACGCCATTGGCGAGGTCCCGCCAGAGCGGTGGGACGCGGCCGCTTTCTATGACCCTGGCCTTTCGACGGGCACGGTGAACACCCGCTGGGGCGGCTTTTTAGCCGACGTAGACCATTTTGACGCCGCTTTCTTCAACATCTCCCCGGCCGAAGCCAGGGTCCTTGACCCGCAGCAGCGCTTCCTGCTGGAAGTGGCCTGGGAAGCGCTGGAACACGCCGCCATTGCCCCCGACCGACTGGCCGGTAGCCGGACCGGGGTCTTTATTGGCATCACCCTGGACGATTACATCCGCTTGATTTTCCGAGAGCCGCACCATCTGAATGAGATAAGTGGGTTGGGCAACCTGCACGGCATCGCCGCCAGCCGGTTATCGTATTTCTTCGACTGGCATGGTCCTAGCCTGGCGCTGGATACAGTTTGCTCGTCAACGCTGGTAGCTGTCCACCTGGCTTGCCAGAGCTTGTGGACTGGTGAATCCGATCTGGCCCTGGTTGGCGGAGTCAGCCTCCACCTCTCGCCGGAATGGACGGTGGCTGTGTCTCAGGGTGGCCTGCTGGCCGCCGACGGCCGCTGCAAGAGCTTTGACGCCGCGGCCGATGGCTATGGGCGGGGTGAGGGCTGTGGCGTCGTCGTCCTCAAGCGGCTATCGGAAGCGATAGCCGGCCGGGACCACATCCTGGCTGTTGTGCGCGGCTCCGGCCTGTCGCAGGACGGCTACCGCGCCCACCTGCTGGCCCCCAGCCAGCAGGCCCAGGAAGCGGCCATTCGCCAGGCTTTCCGCCAGGCCGGCCTGTCTCCCGGCGAGGTGGAGTACGTCGAAGCCCACGGGCTGGGCAACCCGGCCGGAGACGTGGTCGAAAGTCGCGCCCTGGCCGGCGTCATTGGCGTGGCGCGGCCGGCCGGCGCGCCCCCGGTCTGGCTGGGGGCCGTCAAGTCCAACATCGGCCACCTGGAACCGGCTTCCGGCGCGGCCAGCTTGATCAAGGCCGTCCTATCCCTCTATCACGGCGAAATACCACCGAACCTGCACTTCCACCAGCCCAACCCCAAGGTGGTGCTGGAGCCGGTTTTCCGGGTGCCGACCACCCGCCAGCCGTGGTCGGCCGGGGCGGGGCGAACGCGCCGCGCCAGCGTCCACTCCTACGCCGCCAGCGGCACCAACGCTCACCTGGTCCTGGAGGAAGCGCCGTCCCTGGCCACTCGGGAGGATTCCTTTGAACGGCCCTGGCACGTCCTGGCGCTCTCGGCCAGGAGCGAACCCGCGCTGCGAGTGCTGGCCGCCCGTTACGAGCAACACCTGGCCAGCCACCCCGAACAATCGCTGGCCGACATCTGCTACACCGCCAATACTGGCCGGTCCCACTTCCCTTATCGCCTGGCCATCCCGGCCGACAGCCCGGCAGTGGTGCGCCGCCGGTTGCAGGCTGTGGCCGCCGAGCAGGCCCCCCTGCCCCCCGGTCTGCCCGCGCCGGAGCTGCCGCCGCCTGTCGTCTTGGTTTTGGCCGGTGGAGACAGCGCTCTGGTTAGCCAGGCTGCTCAGTGGCTATACGAAACCCAACCAACCTTCCGCGTTGCCTGGGAGGAAGCGGCCACCGCCTGCCGGCCACACCTGCCCCACCCCTTACGCCCGGACGCCAGGCTTTCCGCCGATCCGCCAGTCTACGAGGCTGCCCTCTGCTTTGCCCTGGCCTACGCCCTGGCCTGCTTGTGGCGCTCCTGGGGCGTGGTCCCGGCAGTGGTCCTGAGCCACGGCCCCGGCCAGCAGGCGGCCGCGGCTGTTTTTGGCGGCGAAACGCTGGCTGTCTGCGCCAGCCAGGCACTGGCCGCCGGGACGGCGTTGCCGCCTGGCCCGGAAAGCGAGGTGGTCGTTTTGGACCTCCGGCCTAGCGACGCCGGCAACTTCCTTGGCGGCCGGATGCCCCTGGCTACGGCCGTGGCCGCCCTGACCGGCCAGGGCGCCAGTCTGTTTCTGTCAATCAGCGTGCTGCCAGAGATGAACGGCGCACCTGGTGAGACAGCGGTCTGGCTTCCGTCTTTGAAGGCAGGAGAGGATGCCTGGCAAAGCCTGACCCAGACGCTGGCGGCGCTCTATACGGCCGGCGTTACTGTGGACTGGACCGGTTTTGACCGGGGGTACGGCCGGGCCCGGCTGCACATGCCCACCTACCCCTTCGAGCGCCAGCGTTACTGGATAGCCACGCCGGCAGAGTCGGCGGCCCGGCCCCAGAACGGCCGGGAGGAAGCAAGGACCGGCGACGCAGCGCAGCAACAGTGGCTGCCTTACTTGCAGGCCGAGGCCGCCCGCGCCCTACAAATTCCGGCCGAAGAACTGCCCCCCGACCAGCCCCTGGATGCTTTATTCCTCGATTCACTATGCGCAATGGCATTCAAGGAGCGGGTCGAACGCGAGCTGGAGGTAAGCCTGCCGGTGCAACTGCTGGCCCAGGGCCCTTCCCTGATCCAGTTGGCCAACTTTGTCGCCGGCCGGGTTAAAGGCAATGGCGCCCCGGTCCAGGCTTCGCTGGTGGCTACGGCTCCGACCCAGGTAGCGGCGTTGGCGGCGGCCGATAGTGCCTTGTTTCCTTTGCAACCCCACGGCCCCAGGGCGCCATTCTTTTGCGTCGCCCCCGGCTACGCCGACCTGATGGGCTACCGCTACCTGGCCAGGCTGTTGGGGCCGGAGCAACCGTTCTACGCTCTGCAACCCCCGGCCAGCGTCATTGGGAAAGAGGCGAACACGACGGAGCTGGCGGCGCGCTACCTGGCGGAGGTGCGCCAGGTGCAGGCCAGCGGGCCATATTTCCTTGGCGGGTACTCCTCCGGGGGAACGCTGGCCTTTGAGATGGCCCGGCAGCTCCGGCAAAGCGGCGAGCTGGTGGCTCGGCTGATCCTGCTGGACACACTATACCGGATTACCTGGCTCGACTACCTGGTTTACGGTGGGGTCGAACGGCTTATCGTCTTGAGCCGTTTCCTGGAGCGGGCCGGCCGGGGCAACGCCGCCAGTTGGAAAGCGGTTTTGCAGGCGACCTTTGCCGACGAGGGGCTGAAGGTCCATTTGCAGGCCATTCGCGATTACCGCCCCGGCCCCTACCCGGGGGCGGTCACGCTGTTTATCGGCCGGCGCTCCCTCACCCGCTTTAACCGGACGCGCCGGCAGTGGCGTAGCGTCATCGGGGCCGGCCTGGACGTCCAGTGGGTCCCCGGAACTCATTACGAACTGCTACGGGAGCCATACGTCAGCGCCCTGGCCCAAAAATTAGAGGCTTGCTTGCGGCCGGCGCAGATTTGAAACGCGAATGATGCGAATGAGCGTACAACGCTTCACGAATGCCGCAAATCAAAAATTCAAAACATTCGCGCCATTCGCCCATTCGTGCCATTCGCGATAAAAGCCAATCAAGGCAAATCTACGCCTCATCTTTAGGAATCGAGCGGCCGGCCCGCCAGTTGCTGGCGAGCATATTCATAGGCCAGGCCAGCAATCTCGTCCAGCAAATCGAACCCTAAAAGGTCATAATGCTCCACCGGTGGCCGCAAGTAGAGGTCGGCCAGCTCCAGGTCGAGCAGCTTCTTGTGGCCGTAGATGCCGCCGATTTCGGCCGCGCGCTGTGTCAGCTCGACAATGTTGGGTAGCTGCAAGGGGGGGGCAAAGGGGTTCAGCGTCTGCCAGAAAACACGCCAGCCAGACAGGCTCTCGCCGTATTCCGGTATTTCGGCCATGTCAATCGGCGGGCTCACGTCCACGGCTATCACCGTTCCCTGACCGCACAATTGCCGCATAATGTCCATGGGCAAGTTGTTTACCCAGGCCCCGTCAATTAAGACGTCACCGTCGTGAATAAAGGGGGGCAGCAGCCCAGGCAGTCCACCGCTGGCGCGTGTTCCATGCCGCACCAGGCCCCGGCGATGGACCATCATCGTCGCCTGGGTCAGGTTGGTCGAGACGCAAAAGTAGGGCAGCCACAAATCTTCAATCCGCAGCTCGCCAAAAGCCGCCTTGAGCAGGCAGGCAAAGCGCCGGCCGGCAATGAGCGACACCAGGGGCAGGGTATAGTCCAGCACCCTGGTCTTGAAAAGCACCTGGTTCCGTTCGAGCATCCTGGCCCAGCTCCAGCCGGCGGCATATTCGGCGGCGATGATCGAACCCATACTCGTCCCGCCGACAATGTCTATGGGGATGCCGGCCTCTTCCAGGGCGCGAATGATGCCGATGTGGGCGAAACCGCGTGCCCCGCCGCCACTGAGGGCCAGGCCCACAGCCCGGCCGGCCACAAAGCGCGCCAGGCGGGCAAAGTCGCCAGGCTCGGTCCAGCGTACGTGGTGGTGCATCATCACCGCATAAGCGTCCAGCCACTGGCCGGTCGCCCGGGGCGGCCGGTCGCCGTTGTGCAGCAGAACCAGCCGGCGGCGCGAAGTCCTCTTGCCAGATAGTAAAGCCGGGTCAATCGCCCGCAGGTCAGGCGGCCTGTCTCCCTGGCCGACAATTAAGATCCGGTCAGCCTGGCGAATGCAGCGCCGGCTCCAGGGGGAGTAGGCCGGGTCGGCGACGTAAACGACAAAGCGGTAATAACATTCCTGCTCATTCAGCCAGACAACCAGGCGAACACGGCCGGGATCGTCTTCGGACGTTTGCGCTGCGCCGGGTGAGTCCAGAAGGCGATCAAAGCTGTCGCTGTCCAGGACGAGCGTCGGGCCGAAGGTTGACAGCGCGTCGGCCAGCCGCTGGGCAAAGTCAACCAGGGGAACCCCGTGGCCGGCCGGCAGTAGAACAATGGCCAGGGCCATATGCTCTGACCGCTGACCAGTGCGCATCTGCATCGTCTGTAAACGTTTAATGACCAGTTGGGCCAGGTAGCGCATCAGTTGCGGGTGCTGCTCCAGGAGCTGCCGAAAGTTGGCGGTGGAGAACTTGACCAGGGTCGTATCCCGGACGGCGTAGACGTGAGCGCCCGTTGGCGTCCCGGTCAGGAAAGCCATTTCCCCGACGCTTTCGCCGGCGACGACCTCGCCGACGACCTGTTCGTGCCCGTCCGGGCCGGCCACGGCCGCCTGTAGCCGGCCACTGATGACCACGTAGACCCCATCCCCCGGCACGCCCCGCTCCAGCAGCGTTTCCCCCCCGGAAAGATGGACCCATTCCAGTTTGGCCTCCAGGTCGGCCAGCTCTTCTAGCGCCAGCGGGCCAAAGAGGTTGGGCAAAACGGCCGCCAGGCGGTTGCGGTGCCAGCGCTGCAGGATGGTCCGGCCGATATGCTCCACCAGCCGGGCGTCTTGCTGCAACAAGGCCGTAAAGGCTGTCACCGGTAGCCTGATTAACCTGGCCTCGGTCAGGGCGTCCACGTTGGCCGTTCGCTTACCGCCGCTGACCAGTTCCATCTCGCCCACCACGTCGCCTGGCCCGATGGTCCCCACGATTAAATCCGGGCCTTCCTCCTGGCTAATCGTCGCCTGCAGCCGGCCTTTAACGACCAGGTAAAGGGCATCCCCGGCCTCGCCTTGCCGGATAAGCCTTTCGTCAGGCCAGCAAACGACCAGCGATAAGTGGGGTTCCAGACTCTGCAGATGAGCCTGCTCGAGTCCGCTAAACAATTCGGTTTTCGCCAGGTAGACCAACAAACTCGACATGAGCGACCGAATCGCCGAAAGAGTTTCCTCAGAATAAGCTCAACCAGGGATCAGACTTTCTCCTTCGTCTTGGTTTATAGTGTAAACATCAACTAACCGGTTAGCCAATTATTAAAATCGCTGGCTCTTGAGCGTCTCCGGGGAAAACCAGTTCCGGTTTGGGCGCGCCCCACTCAATGAGCCTCCATAACCCAATGGAGGTATCTCATGACGTTCAAGGTCCAACACAAGGTCGTTACTCTGCTCCTGGTTGCCCTGCTGCTGCTGGCTCTGGCTGTGCCCATGCTGGGCGCGGCTACCGGCCAGGCCGGCACCGAACCGCACAACGCTGCCCTGTTTGAGAGTAACGAGGCCGGTACCGGCCCGGCGACCGCCATCGCCTGCAACTGTCCCGACCCCGGTGGCAGCGGCGGTTGCTGCTAAAGAGAGATTAGAGATTGGAGATTGGCAACCAGGTTGCTCACAATCTCTAATCTCTAATCTCCAATCTCCCTCTTACGGAAGCCCCGTGCAGCGGAAACCGGCCCAATGGAGCGGGGCTTTTCCTGTTTGCCAGGCGGCCCGTTGGGCCAGGGCCAGCGCTTTGGCGACTCCCTGGCCGGCCGCCAGGTGGTTGTAGAAGGCGATCATTAAGCCGGCCGCATCCTCGTCTAAGACCGGCCAGAGGCTGGCTACCACATGCCGCGCCCCGGCCGCCAGGCAGGTGGTGGCCAGCCCGATGTGCTCGTCCCCTTCGTACAGCCGGCTCTTACTGCCACTGCAGGCCGATAAGGTCACTAACCCCGGCAGAGGTGCGCAATCCCACAACTCGTCCAGCCAGACGTCCCGGTCAGACAAAGCCAGGCCGCTCAACCGGCCGGTGACGTTGTCATGAAAGGCGTGACTGGCCACGTGGAGAAAGGAAAAGGTGGCCAGGCCCTTTCCGGCCGCCAGTTCCTGGAGCGCGGCCCAGCTCGCCGCCTCGTTGCGCAGAATCAGGCCACCGGGATAAAGCTGGCTTAAGGCCTCCACCTCCTGGATAGTCTGCGGCAGCGAGGAATGGCGCTCCTGGAAGTCACTAACAGCCAACAAGAGACCGTTCTCAATCGCCAACCGGCCGGCCGTGGGGTGCTGCCAGAGCAAAGCCAGGCTGTGCAGCGAGGGAACCACCACCGGAATACAGTAGGCGACGAGCGGCTGCCGGCCGGCGACCAGGGCCGACCAGGGCAGGCCATGTAGCCGCCGGTGTGGGGCAATGAGCAACGCCGTCTCCGGCGACAGCCCGGACAACGTCGCTTCAGGCAGCAACCACTGACCCAACGTTTCTAAATCGCGCTGCGACCACCGGCCGACGGCCGGGGCCCGTTCCAGGTCAGCCAGGGCCAGCCGCGCCCGGCCGGTGTAATCGCTGCGCCAGCTCTCACAGGTCGTCGCCGTCATCAAGGTACAGGTAAACTGGTCATCGGTCAGGTAATAATCCAGGGCCAGCCACTGCTCCCCCAACGCCGCGCCGGCCGCCTGGCGGAAGCGGGCCAGGTCGAAACCGGCCTGGATCGATGAAGATGACGCTCCTGGTACCTGCCGTCGCTCCAGGCGGCTGCGCAGCCGGTCATATTGCCGCGCCTTGCGCCGTAACTCGTGGCGTAACCGTCGCCCGGCCGGCGCACCCAATAATCCACTGCTCCCCAAAGTGGCCCGCAAGTGCTCCTGCAGCCAGCGAATTTCAGCGGCCAGGTCAGCCAGCTCTGGGGAAACGGCGGCCGGCGCCAATGGGTTGTTTGCACTAAACAGGCCGGCCACAGTCTGGGCTTTGCTGGCCCCCATGAAATATAACACCTCGGCCGCTGCGCCGGCGCGGGCGGCCAGGGAGACAGCCCGGTCCAGAACAGGGGCCGGCCGGCTGAGGTACAGGCCGGCCAGGGCCGGCTGCCACATTTCCCGGCGCGGGTGGTCCAGCGACTGGACGACCTGGCGGTAATGGACCAAGGCATTGGTCAGGTCGCCGGCCGCTTCAGCCAGGGCAGCCAGGCCGGCCTGGGCCTGCCAGGCGATGTCCGGGGCGACTTCCTGGGCCAGGTCGAGCGCCTGCCGCCAGGCGGCCTGGGCGGCGGCCGCGTCCCCCACCTGGCGATAATAATGGCCCCAGGCTACCCGGCAGTTGGCCTGCTCTATGGCCAGGCCCATGGCGGCGAATTTTTCTTCGGCGGCCTGCAGGTGACCGGCTGCCTCCCCTGCCTGGCCGGCGGCGCAGAGCGCCTCACCCAGCAAACGGCCGGCCAGGGCAATGCTCACCGGATCGCCTAACTGCCGGGTTGCGGCCAGTGCCGCCTGCAACGCAGCGATGGCCTCTACCTGCTTGCCTTCGGCAAAGTAGGCCTCGGCCCGCCTGTTGTGCAGGTAGGGCAGGATGATGGGCTGGTTAGCCTGGTGGGCCTGTTCCCCGGCCCGGTCCAGAGATTCGTGGGCCTGTTCCGGCCGGCCCAGGTGGGTCCAGCAGCGGGCCAGCCGTAACTCACATTCGGCCAGGCGGCTGGGGCTGTTTAGCACCTGGAAGTCATCCACCGCCTGCTCCAGGTGGTGGAGCGCCTGCTGGTAACGGCCCAGAGCCAGGTCCGCTTCACCCAGGTGCATCAGGCTGGTAGCGTGCAGCCAGGCGTTGCCCACCTCCCGGCTTAATTTTTCCGCCTGGGCCAGGTGTTCCAGGCTGTCCAGGTGATTCCCCCGATACATTTCCAGCCAGCCGCTGGCGATCAGGGTATCGGCCAGGGGTGCGGCCAGGCCGTATTCCTCGTAGACGCGACGGACAAAAGCCAGGGCGGCGCCGGCCTCGGGCAGGCGGCCGGTGGTCATGTAAATTTGGGCCAGGCCGTCGCGGCAATAGGCCAGCCAGAAGGGCAGGTCCAGCCGCTCAAAGTGCCCGGCGGCCTCGAGGAAGTTGGTTTCAGCCGCCTGACGACGCTTGTGGTCCAACCACTGGTCCCGTTGGTTATAGGCAAGCTGGCTTTGGGCTAGAGCCGCGTCGGCCGGGGCCGGCAACTGCTGAAAGAGGGCCACGGCCTTTTCAAACTCGGCGGTGGCCTCGTCAAAGGCGGATTGCCGCCGCAGCGCGCCGGCCCAGACACGCCAGCAGCGGGCCAGGTTTAACCGGTCTTGCCGGGCGACGAATTGTGGCTCGCACTGGTCCAGGTTTTGCCGGGCGGCAGCAAAGTCGCCAGCCAGGACCTGGGCATAGGCCAGAGTCAACCGGCAGTGAGCGGCAGAACCAGCCCTAGCTGGTTCTGCGTGGGCCAGGGCCGGTGCTGCCTGGGCCAGGGCTGGTCCGGCCTCGCTCAGCGTGGCCAGGACGGCTTCCAGCTCGGCGATGGTCTGCCGCAAGTTGGGCTGGGCCCAGGGCAGGGCGTGGCGCTGCCAGTCACAGGCCGCCAGCCACTCCTTTTCCCCCAGGGTGGCGAACGCCGTCCTGGCCCGCTCAAGAGCGGCGGCCGCCAGCCGGGGACGGACGTAGGTGTTGGCCGCCCGGCCGAGGTACCAGGCGGCTTTAGCCTGCAAAAAAGAATCCGCTGCCTGTTGCCCGGCCACCTGGTCGGCGACGGCGGCAATGGCCCAGCCGTAGCGCGGCTCCTGGAGGCCGGCTGCTTCGGCCTGTTGGGCCAGATGGTCTAAAAGTTCGTGGTCGAGCGCGGGCAGCCCGGCAACGGCCGTGGCCAGCTCTGCTTCGGCTAGACGGCCGCCGGCCAGGTCGCGGGCCAGATGAAGATAGGCTTGCGCCACTTCTGATAGAAGGAAGTCGCCAGCGGCAAACTCCAAACTAAGCTGCAAGTCGTCGGTCACCCGCTGGCCGGTTTCTTCAATAACTGCCTGGATGGGCAGCGGGGGAAAAGCGGCCCGACCGTTCTCGTCTACAAGGACCGTTTCATGGTAACTGCCCCACTGGACGTTGGCCTCTAACCAGGATGAGCGCCTGTCGCCCGCGTCCCGGCCGGTGACCGCGGCCGTCAACAGCAAACTCATCGCCTCCGGATCGCCAGCCCAGGCTGCCTCCAGTAGAACCTCCAGCCGCCTTGCCTCCACCTCTACTTCACCCCGTAGCAACGTGGCATAACTCTCTTCGAGTAAGCCTACTTCGCCCCGGTAGCTCATTGATAGGGCCGGACCGGAAAAGAGAGCCTGCAACTGCTCCACAGCCTGGCGCCAGGTAACAGACCAGCGGCCGGGCTGGCTCTGCTTCAGCAGAGGTGGAGAGTCCAGGGCTTGAAGAAAGGCCAGGTCAGGCCTGGCTACGGCCGGCAACGGCTCTAACGTCCCGGCCCGATCGGCTTCCATGACCTCCAAGACGTCTAAAAAGGCCTGGAGCAACGGTGGATCGGCCAGCATCTTTTGATAGAAAACGGGGTAACGCTCTGTAATGTCAATCCCTTCTAGTGCATCGCTGACAACGATTGAGAACATCTGACTATCCCCCTTATCAAGGTTATGCTCTGCTTCCCTATTCATATTTATTCCCCCTTTGAGCTAAAATCTTACCTAGCTCTTTGAGCGTGTCGAAGTGCAACTTATACAGAGCGTTCTTACTTCTACCCATTACCTCTGCGACTTCGTCAAAACTCCTCTGCTCAAAATAGTACAGCAAGATGAATTGCTGGCGTGTCTCTGACGCCAACTGTTCAATTGCCTGGAGAAGGTCAAGGCGTATTTCGACCAGGCGAGTGTCGTCCAGGGAGGCCGGATCGCCCAGGGTCTTTAACTGCTCTTCCAGCGCCATTCCCGCCTTGTAAGGGGAATCATTCTTGCTCCACAATTTGCTCAGTTGCTGCTGGCACACTTTCTTTGCCACCGTGCAGGCCCAGGCGTCGAAGTGGGTATCAAAAGGGAAACGCAGACGAGCCAGGAGGGTCCCGGCGTCGGCCGCACAATCTGCGGCTACCTGTATGATTTCCGTACCTTGCGGCACGCCCTTTCTCCGCAAAAAAGCGTAAGCCCATTTTTGCAGCTTGACAAGCAGGGCCTCCCACAAGTGAGGGTTTTTCTCAACCTGTAGCTGGTACACATATTCATGCCATTCCTGGTAGTAAGTGACTACGCGAAGAATGTACTCCCCCGGCGTGAGAACAGTGCCACTATTTAGAAAACTCCTCACCCGGCACTCGGACAGGTGGGCAAAAACAAGCGGCCGGATGGCGGCCGCCAGCCCCGGCTCCTCCGCGGCCACTCGCTGCAGGGCTGCTTCTACGGCGGCCACGAGTTCTTGATTCTCCCCGCACATCTATGCCTCCTTTCACATTTCCAGGGCTGGCGTTTCGAATATGGATTATAAGGGAAATATGAGGGCGGGAAAACAAACTGCGGGGTTTTCCCAAATTACGGCCGCCGCACCAGCGGCAGATAGGCGAGCTGGGGCTCCGTTGCCAGCGTCGTGATGGCCACGTAATCCAGCTTCAGGCGGGCCCCGGCCGAGGCAGTATCGTCGCCCAGGAAAAGCAGGTTCGGCGTCTCGTAGGGGTCGGGGAAGCCGGTGAAGTTGCTATAGTCACGCAGCCGGCCGCCAAGCACCGGCGCGCTGCCGGCCTGTAGGATGTAGGTGTTGCTGAAGATAAAGAGGTGATAGAGAGTAACGGCCGTCGTGTCCATGGCCACGCCCTCGGCATGGGTGAACAGCCCACCGCCGGCGTCGTCATCCTGGGCCCAAATTTCGTCGCTCCAAAAGGCCAGCTCAATGCCTACCACCGGCTCTGTGCCCCCGCTGTCGTCACTCAGGACAATGATGCTAAAGCCGGCCCGGTCGT
>JAKEFB010000093.1 GCA_022616275.1 Chloroflexota bacterium | reverse complement strand
GTAGCCACGGTAGTCATTTACTCTGAACGCCGCCGGCCGGAGCAGCGGCCGAAGAATGAATATATCGTTCGCGTTGGCGACCAGGTTATTAACCGTTTCATCTACCCGGATATATGGCTGATAGATTACGAAGAGCAAATTCGTTCCGGCGAACTGGCTCCGCTGGCCCCTTTCTTATTGGAAATCGTTGCCCGGCCGACGGCGGAAACGGTTCAAACCGCCAAATCTCTCGTCAGCTACGAACCCGATTTGGAACGCCGTTCTTTGTTGCTTTCTCTGGTAGCGCTGTTAGCCGGCCGTTATTTTGATAGGGAAACGATTCGCCGTTTGTTTCGCCAGGAGTTAGAGATGATTCGCACGAATACGTTTATAGATGAGTGGCTTGAAGACGCTGAACAAAAGGGAGTTGAAAAAGGGCGCCGGGAAGGACATCAGGAAGGACGCCAGGAAGGACAGTGGGAATCGCTGGTGCGGCTGCTGGAGCATCGTTTTGGTTCCGTGCCGGCCGAGTTGATCCTGCGGACTAAAGACTTGAAGGCTGAGGAATTGGTCCGCCTATTCGATCTGGCCCTGGAAGCGTCTTCATTGGCTGAAATTGAGCAGGCTGTTAATAGTACACTATCTTAGGCTGGCTGGCCTGCTGGCTCTTTAACGTGCGCCTGTCTGAAGACGCGGCTCCCGAACTGGTAGAAACGGCCGCCACCCGCGAGCTGGCCGATACGGCCATCCTGTACGAAGGGATGAGCCTGGCCGACCTGGCTCACGTGGTCATGCTCAGCGAAAAGGAGCTGATCCCCCACCCGGCCAGTGGCCTGCTGCTCTACACGTTGCTCCAGGCCCACCCCCGGCCGCCCCTTGATTTCGGCCGAGACCCGGCGACCGGCGATTTGTTTGCCAACCGGGAGGCTTACCTGGGCATGTTCACTACCCACGCCGGCTATCTGACTGCCGGGCGGCCGCGCCGTGAAGCGATTACTATCGCCTACCGGGTAGCGACCCGCCAACGCCTGCTGGAGCTGGCGGCCGCCCTGGGGCGCTGCGCCCGCGCCGCTGCCGAGCTGGCCGAAGAGCACCTGGATACGCTCTTTCCCGACTATACTTACCTGCAAACGGCCCAGCCGACGACCTTTGGCCATTATTTGCTGGCCTTTGTTTATCCTATACTGCGCGACCTGGAGCGGCTGCAAGGGGTCTATGCTCGCGTCAACGCCAGCCCGGCCGGTTCGGGCAGCGTCAACGGCAGCCGGCTGCCCCTGGACCGGGAGCGCCTGGCTGCGTTGCTCGGTTTTGACTCCCTGATTACCCACACCCGCGACGCCATGTGGCAGGCCGACCTGCCTGTTGAGGTCGCGGCCGTGTTGGCGGCGGCCCTCGTCAATCTGGACCGGCTGGCCGAGGATTTGCAAATTTTTGCTACCCAGGAATTTGGCCTGGTGGAGCTGGCCGACCGGCACTCGCGGGCCAGCAAGATTATGCCCCAGAAGAAAAACCCCTACGCCCTGACCTATGTGCGCGGCGCGGCCGGGGAGGCCCTGGGAACCCTGGTGGCGATGGCAGCCACCGGCAAGACGCCCTCTGGCCAGCCGGACAACCGCCTCTTTGCCCAGGGCAGCGTGCCCCGGGCCGTAGACCAGGCGGCCGGCGTAGCCAGGCTGATGGCCGGGGTGCTGCGCGGCCTGACGGTGAACACGGAGCGAGCGACCGAACGAGCGGCGGCCGCCTTCGCCGGGTCTGCTGACCTGGCCGAGATCATCATGCTAGAGGCTGGGCTGAACTACCGGATAGCCCACCAAGTGGTGGCTCACCTGGTGCGGGAGGCACTGGCTCAAGGCCAGACCACAGTTACCCCAGAGATGGTTGCTGCTGCGGCCCAGGCGGTTATTGGCCGGCCGGTGGAACTGCCGGCCGAGCGGCTGGCTGAGGCGTTGGACCCGGCGGCCATCGTCGCCACCCGCCAGACACCTGGTGGGGCGGCCGAAGCGCCGATGCGGGCCATGCTGGCCGGCGTTCAGGCCATCCTGGATGGCTACAGCCAATGGGTCCAGGAGCGCATCCGGCGACTGGAAGCGGCTGAGGCTAACCTGTTGGCGACCGCCCAGGCCCTGGCCATCCCGCCGGAGGAGCCGCTGGCCGGGCCAGGAGAGAAAACAATGGGGGATTTGCTGCGTGAAATGCCGGAAATGGACTGGCGGCGACGAAGCCGGTTCTTCCGGTAATTTTTGACACGAATTGCACGAATTGCACGAATTTCTCTTCGTGTCTGACCTGACATTCAACTATGCCAACCCATATTTCTGACTCCTTGATTTACCGTAATTCGTGGGGGACGGAGGAAACGCGGGCGATTTTTGACGACGTGCCGCGCACACGGGCCTGGCTGGAGATTCTGGCGGCGCTGGCCGAAGCCCAGGCCGAGGTGGGCCTGATTCCGGCCGAAGCCGCCCGCCAGGTGGCGGAAACGTGTCGCACTGTGTCCCTGGACGAAGCTTTTTTCGACGAGGTACGCCAGGGGTTTGAGGCCACCAACCACTCCACCCTGGGGCTTATCCGGGCCATGCAGCGGCGCTGCCCCGGCGATTCCGGCGAATGGTTCTACTATGGCACGACGGTTCAGGACGTGACCGATACCTGGATGATGCTGGTTATCGGCCGGGTGTGGGAGATAGTGCTTCGCGATCTGCGCGAGTTGGAAGGACACCTATTACGGCTGGCCGAACAGCACCGCGACACCGTTATGCCCGGCCGGACGCACGGCCAGCAGGGTGTGCCGATTACCTTCGGCTTTAAAGTGGCCGTGTGGGCGCGGGAGGTGCGGCGGCACGTCCAGCGGCTGAAGGATCTGCGGCCGCGGCTGGGCGTGGGCCAGTTGGCTGGCGGCGTGGGCAGCCTCTCCTCCTATGGGCCGCGCGGCCTGGAACTCCAGGAGCGGTTCTTTGCCCGGCTGGGGCTGCGGCCGCCGGACATCGTCTGGAACACGGCCCGGGATGTAGTCATCGAGTGGTTCCAGGTCTTGACGCTCATCACCGGCTCGGCTGACAAATTCGGCCAGGAGGTTTATAACTTGCAGCGGCCGGAAATTGGCGAGGTAAGCGAAGGCTTCGTACCCGGCACTGTTGGCAGTATCACCATGCCCCACAAGCGCAACCCGGAAATCGCCGAACACCTGGGCACACTGGCCCGCCTGGTGCGCCACAACACGGCGCTGGTGGCCGAAAGCCAGGTCCACGACCACGAGCGGGACGGCCGCTCCTGGAAGGTAGAGTGGGTGGCGCTGGCCGAGACATGTATGGCCACGGCCAAGTCGGTGGCTCTGACCAAAGAGATGATCGCCAATTTGCAGGTCTACCCGGAACGGATGCTGGCCAACCTGGAGGCCACTCAAGGCTTCGTTCTCTCGGAAGCGGTGATGCTGGCCCTGGCCGGCCACGTTGGCAAGCAGACGGCCCACACGCTGGTCTACGAAACGGCGATGCAGGCCCACGAAGCCGGCCGGCCGCTCAAGGAGGCCATTCTGGATAACGCCGCCATCCGCGCCCACCTGAGCACGGAAGAGATGGAGGCGCTGTTTGATTACCGCCAGGCGGCCGGATTGTGTCCTCAATTTGTGGATCGCGTCCTGGCTCTGTCCAGGAGGGAGCGAGCGGGCGATAACGAAGGCATTCTGTGAAAGTGAGGCCGGGCGCGCCTGGCCCCAAGGAGGATAGCGATGGATACAGCCGTTGAATGGAAGGTAAGCGGCCTCTATTTTGAAGCCTGCAATTGCGACTCAGTCTGTCCCTGTTATATTGGCCAGGCGCCAACTTATGGTTACTGCGAAGGCAACTGCGCCTGGCACATCAGGAAGGGCTATTATGGAGACGTCCCCCTCGATGGACTCAACGTCATCATGGTTCAGCGGTGTGACGGACATATGCGCGAGACCAGGTGGAACTGTTGGTTCTACATGGACGACCGGACCAGCGAGGCCCAATTTGAAGCGCTCAAACAGATTTTTACCGCCGTGAATGGTGGATACCTGGGCAAGGTCTATGGCAACCGGTGGCAGGTCCAGAGCGTCAAGCAGGCTCAAATTGAGGTCAAACTCGAAGGCTGGCAACACCGCGCTTCTATCCTGGGAAGATTGGGGTTAGCCATTGGCCTGCTGAAAAGCGAAGCTGGACCGACGCTCTGTCGTATCCCTAATACACCCGGCGTGGCCGCTATGGCGGAAGAAGACTGGTTCCATGAGGGGAGCATGAACTTTGATTATCGTGGCCAGAACGCTTTGAGTACCACCTTCGAGTATCATAGTGATTAAAATTACCAGGAGGGACTCCACAGCCCCACGCTGGAGGCCAGAGCAATTCATTGTGCTGGCCGGGCTGGCCAGCCTGGTGGTATTGGCCTGGGTTTATCTGTTGCACCTGACCCAACAAATGCCAGAGATGGGCTTGGGGATCACGATGTCCGAAACCCAATCCGGCCAGACAGCGGAACTTGCCTGGACCCTGGTGATGTGGGCGGTGATGATGGCGGCCATGATGCTCCCCTCGGCCTGGCCAGTCGTTCTGGCTTTTGTCGCCATCAATCGGCGGCCGCGGCCGCTGGCCCTGGCCGCCGTGTTTCTGGGGGGGTATCTGGCGGTCTGGATCGGGTTTAGCGCCCTGGCTACCCTGGTTCATTGGCTGCTACATAGTCAGGCCCTGCTCTCACCGATGCTGGCCATTGCCAGCGCTCCCGTGGGTGGCGTTATTCTCCTGGCTGCCGGTCTCTTTCAATGGAGTTCCCTTAAGCACGCCTGCCTGGCCCATTGCCGTTCGCCCCTGGGCTTTTTCTTGACCGACTGGCGCGAGGGGGTTCGGGGCGCTTTCCTCATGGGCCTTCGCTATGGCGGATATTGCCTGGGCTGCTGCGGGCTGCTGATGGCTCTCTTATTTGTTACCGGAGTGATGAATCTCCTCTGGACGGCCGTCATGGCCGTTTTTATCCTGGTGGAGAAGGTGATACCAGCCGGCCGGTGGGTCGGCCGGATAGCCGGCGTATTACTTATGGCCTGGGGCCTATGGCTGGTCGCTTGCAGTCCGAAACCGGCCGAACAGCGCGCCCAGAACTGCCGTTACCTGGAGGAGACGTTAGGCAGCATCGTCCTGGATTACCAGGCCAGACATGGCACATTGCCGGAAACTTTTGAAGAAGCCCACCAGGAAAGCGGCGTCACCCTGCCTCAACGTGGCGACGTCTTCGGCCAACCCCTTATTTATCAGAAGACAGGTGAGGACGCCTTTTATTTCCTATCTTACGGCCCCAACAGCCAGTTTGACGACGGAACCGGCGACGATTTGAAAGTAGAATACCAGGCTAGTTGGCTGACTTACTGCTCATCGTAGCCCTTATGAACGCTTTGAACTTCCCGCCCCGTTACCCTTTGGGTATCTTTCCCACTCCCCTGGTGGAAGCGCCGCGCCTGGCGGCCGCCCTGGGCGGGCCACGTCTCTTTATCAAGCGGGACGACATGACCGGCTTCGGCTTTGGCGGCAATAAAATCCGCATCCTGGAATTTTTCCTGGCCCAGGCCGTGGACGAAGGGGCGGACGTTATTGTCACGGCCGGTGGGCCACAGTCCAACCACGTGCGGGCCACGGCCGCGGCCGCCCGGCTGGCTGGCCTGGACGTAGCGGCCGTGCTGCACGATTCCCGGCCGGCCGAAACCCAGGGCAACTTGTTGTTGGACGAGCTGCTGGACGTCACCCTGCACTTCACCAATAGCCCGGACCGCGCCCTGGTAGACCAGCAGATAGAGGTCGTGGCCGAGGCGCTGCGCCAGGCCGGCCGGAAACCGTACGTCATTCCCCGTGGCGGGGCCACCCCGCTGGGGGCGCTGGGCTACGTTCGTTGCGTCCAGGAACTGAACGAACAGTTGGCGGCGCTGGACCTGCGGCCGGACTGGCTGGTCCTGGCCACCGGCTCCTGCGGCACCCAGGCCGGGCTGCTGGCCGGGGCCAGGTTATATGGCGCGCCGTACCGCGTGTTGGGGGTGACGGTCAGCCGGCCGCTGGCCGAGTGCCTGGTCCGGGTAGGGGCGCTGGCCCACCAGGCGGCCGAACTGGTCGGACAGCCGGTAGACATCGCTGAAGAAGACGTCCGGGTACTAGACGGCTACATCGGCCCCGGCTACGGCATTCCTACCCCGGAATGTGCAACGGCCATTCGCCTGGCTGCCCGCACCGAGGGGCTGTTCCTCGACCCCACCTATACCGGCAAGGGGCTGGCCGGGCTAATCGGCGAAATCCAGGCCGGCCGGATTGGACCGGACGAAACAGTCGTCTTCCTGCACACTGGCGGCGAGCCGGGTCTCTTCGCCCACCCGGAAATCGTTTAACCGCTCCCATAAAGAAAGCGCGATGTGGCAACGACAGAGCCCGGCCGGCCATCCACTCATTAAGTACGTCACTGCTGTTTTTCTAGTGGCGGCCGTCACCCTGCTGCTGTGGATCTTGCGGGACGCCCTGACGCTGGCCAATTTTTCCCTGCTGTATACGTTGGCGACGCTCGTCACCGCCATCTGGCTGGGCACCGGCCCCTCGCTGCTGGCGGCCGGGACCAGCTTTGTCTGCTTCAATTTCTTCCTGATCCGGCCGTTCTACACCCTGAAGGTTGAAGACCCGCGCGAGTTGCTGGACTTGTTCATTTTTCTGCTCGTGGCCGTGATTGCCGGGCAACTGGCTGCTTACGCCCGTAAGCAGGCCGACGCCGCCCGGTTGAACGCGGCCGAACAAAACTTTCTCTATAGTCTCAGCAGTTCCTTCAACCAGCTTACCGATCGGGAAGGGATCTACGCCGAGTTGCAGCGGGTGGTGCGGGAAAGCCTGGGGGCGCGCGACGTTTCTGTGCTGCCCCAAATGAGGGAAGCCGCCACAACGGAGGACGCGACCACTTCTTACCTGCTATTACAGGCTGGCGAGCACATCTACGGCGCTTTGCAAGCCACGTTTGCTGCGCCGCCATCGCCCTCTCAATCCAGGCTACTGATGGCCTGCGCCGTCCAGGCGGCGATGGCCTTGCAGCGCATTGACCTGACCGAACACGCCCAACGCAGCCACACCCTGGAAGAAGCGGACAAACTGAAAACGGCCCTCCTGCACGCCGTCTCGCACGACCTCCGCACCCCCATTACTATTATCAAGACCTCGGCCAGTAACCTGTACACCCTTCACGACCGCCTGCCGGAAGAGAAGCAACTAGAAATGATCCGGGCTATTGACAACGAAGTAGATCACCTCGACAGGCTGGTCGGTAATCTATTGGATATGTCTCGTCTGAAAGCCGGAGCGATGGTCATCAACAAAGATTGGAATGCCCTGTCCGAAATTGCCGGCGATGTGGCTGCCCGCGCCTGGCAGCTCAGCCGGCAGGAGCGTATCAAGCTCATCTTTCCCGAAGAGATGCCGCTGGTCCGCTGTGATTACGGCCTGATGTTGCAGGCCCTGGGCAACATCGTAGACAACGTGCTCCGTTACGAGCCGGCCGGTTCACAGGTAGAAATTCGGGGTTCTTACTCAGCCAGTGAAGTCCAGATTGCCATCGTCAATCACGGGGAGACCATTTCGCCTGAGGAGAAAGAGCTGATCATGGAGCCGTTTTATCACGGCCGGGACGGGCACATTGGCCTGGGGTTGGCCATTAGCAAGGGGATTGTCGAGGCCCACCAGGGTAAAATATGGGTCGAAGATACCCCCGGCGGCGGGGCGACCTTTGTTGTCAGCCTGCCGCGAGAAGAGCCTGGGGAACAACCTAATGTTGATCCTGGTCGTAGATGACGAGCCGCAGATTCGCAAGCTGCTGAAGACGGGCCTGGAAGGGTATGGCTACCAGGTGATAACGGCCGCCAATGGCCAGGAAGCGCTCACGGCCGCCGCCCAACGCGCCCCGGAGCTGATTATCCTGGACATTGCCCTGGGCAGTGAGCCAGACGGCGTCGAGGTCTGCCGGCGCCTGCGGGAGTGGAGCCAGGTCCCCATCATTATGTTGTCGGTCCGTGGCGACGAAAAGACGAAGGTCATGGCCCTGGACGCCGGCGCCGACGACTACCTGACCAAACCGTTCGGCATGGAGGAGCTACGCGCCCGGATGCAGGCGGTGCTTCGGCGGGTGGCTCTGGAACCGTCCAGCAGCCCGGCGGCCGTGGTGAGGGCCGGCGCGTTGGAAATTGACCTGGCTAACCGCCGGGTCACAGTGGCTGGCGTGGAGGTCCACCTGACCCCCATTGAATACGACATACTCCGCCTGCTGGCCACCCACCCGGGTAAGATTATGACTCACCAGTCTATCCTGGCCGGCGTGTGGGGACCGGAATACCGGGATATGACCCATTACGTCCGCATCTACGTCAACCAGATCCGCAAAAAGCTGGGGGAAAACCCGGCCGCCAACGTCCGCTATATTCTCAACGAACCTGGTATTGGCTACCGCTTTATTGACGTTGAGTAATTCCCCACTTGAGTTCGAGCCCTAGCTTTCTGTTTTTCCTCTCGCTCTAGATCTTCCTCTGGCTCTTCCTCTAGCTCTCGCTCTAGCTCCTGCTCCCCTCGCCTTTACACATTTTTTACGCCCCCGCTATTTCCCCTGACACAATCTTTACGGCCCCTGTCCTACACTAAACAGTGTGCCTGGCGCTGGCCAGAGTAGACCGGCCGGCCGCCCTGGCTCCAGGTTCTACCCGGCTTCTGTCATGCAAAGGAGAGTAGCGTGGATACAGTCAAAGTGATGCTCGTTCTGAGCGAAAGACAATGGACGCTGCAAGCCCTTCACCTAGCCTGCGCTCTAGTCCGCAACCAGGGTGGCGAAATCGTCCTGGTGAAAATGGTCCCGGTCCGGCATCCGGCCATGCTGGGCACGGCCGCCGGCTACCTGGACTTTACCGACCAGGAAGAGCAGGCTATCCGTGACTTTGCCGCCACGGCCGAGGATTACAACGTCCCATTCTCAATTACCCTCTGCCAGTACGCTTCGTACAGCAACGCCGTGCTCAGCGCGGCCGAGCAGTTGCAGGCCAGGATTATTTTTGCCCCGCCGCCTCGCAGCGTTATTCCTCTCTGGTCTGTAGTCCAACAATGGTGGCTGAAACAGTCACTGGCCAGGGGGCATCGGACTCTGTACACCTTGCAACAAGCGGGAGCCTCCCCGGGGTGGACACCTTCTATCACCCTCCCGAAAAAAGGCCGGCCGGCAATCGGCGATAAGTAAAAGTTGCTTTTGTAGAACCTGGTCCGGTAGGTCCGCTACTTATCCGGCGCCTGTTCTTTTCGCATTGAGGAAATGATGGCTGATCAAAAAAATTTACCCCGAACGTCGTCCGGGCCGGCCGCAGCGGCCGAGACTCAGGGCGATTATCTGCAAAACGAATACCGAAACTGGCAAACTCTGTTTGAAGCCCAGCCGGTGATCGTCCAGCAATATCTCCAGGCGCAGGCCCGCCAACTGGCCGATGCCCTGGTTCACCATTCGTCGCAGCTTCGTTTTACTCTGCCTGACCGCCTGGTCGTGGAAGCGCCGGCTGCGGCCGGAGGACAGCCCGTCCCTGTGCCGGCCGATCAACGCGAGCAATTGGCTGGCGGTTTGTTAGACCGTTTTACCGGGCACGATGGCCGGGCGGCGCTGCGCCAGCGGTTAAGCGAGTTGGAAGGGTCGCCCGACCGGGCGGTGGCTGTGGGCGCGGGTCTCATTCGCCACGCCACGGCCGTCACTATGGTCCGCGACATGTTACCCGCCGGCCGTTCGGTGCGGTATATAGCGGCCGAGGGTGAGGGGATTCCCACCATTCCTGTCGCCGATGAACTGGAACCGGAATCGGCCATCACCGCCCCCACGGACGCCATTGCTGAAGAGGAGCAGGCCGAAGCCGGGCGCGGCGAGTTGCTCGTCCCGTTTGTGCCGGCCGCCCGCCGCTTTTATCTACCGCAATGGGTCGCCTTCGGCGAAAACGACCAACTGCTGGTCAACTCGCTGAGTGAAGCCGAAGCGTATTTAGCTTCCATGCAGCGCTTTATGGAGGTGCTCCACACGGCCGTGTCGCTCGCGCCCTACATCATTGTGGACGAACTTTACCAGCAGAAACGGTACGGCATGTTGGGCCAACTGGTTAACCAGGGCCGGGCCTTGGCCCGCACCCAGACCCGTGAAATTATCCAAACGATCAAGCGGCGGGCGGCCGCCCAAGACCTCAATCGCGGCTTGAGCCTGAGCCTGCCCTACTTCGACGACCAGACGCTGGAACTGAAAATGCACAACTTTGAAGTAATTCCAAGCGGGCGGATTATGTTCGTCCCCGCCTTCGTGGTGCGCGCCTCCCGCCTGGAGGGAGCCAAAGTGGAGCAGGACACCCGCCTGAGCGCTTCTACCCGCCAACACCTTCTGGCTGAACTGCACATGCTGGAAGGGGCATTTACGACCTCCGCGCTCCGCTCCACCGGGAGTTCCAATTCCTAGCCCATTTCCCAACGTATGGCGCACGCCACGTTGAGCGCCTACGGAATCTGAGGTAACAACGATGCTGTTCTCTATTGCTTTACTGCTCATCATCGTCTTCCTGGCTTACAGGGCTGCGCCGCGCGAGAAGGAAGAACATGCCCACGTTCACGGCGTGGGGCAGATTGGCTTGTTGGCCACCGTGGCCCTCTTCGGGGTGGACTACTTCACGTCGTACTACTACGCCACCGGCGAGATGATGCACGCCCTGCACCCCTACGGCCTGCAAAAGTACGCTTACATTGGCGTGGTCATTATCGCCTTTGCCAACTTCGCCTTCGGCCTGCTCTACATGTACTCGCTGGGTATCTTCAACGAAGGGGGCGGTTCTTACACCGCTTCCATGCGTTACCTGGCGCCAACCATCAGTTTAATCGTCGCCGTTACCCTGATTCAAGACTACGTGTTGACCATCGTGGTTTCGGCCCTTTCCGGCGGTGACCAGCTACTCTCTATCCTGAATGCCTATGGCCGGAACTGGGTCTGGCACTTTTTGCTGGGGGCCATCCTGGCCGGCGTTACCTGGTATCTCACCATCCGCGGCCGGGGTGAATCGGCGCAGGTGGTTTTTACCATCATCGGCATCTTTGTCCTGCTCACCCTGACAATGGGCATCGGCTTGCTCATTGCCCATCTCAGAGGTGTTCCGGCCGTGCCACCGGTCGAAGCTCCTGAAGCCGTCTCCTTGGGTCAGGCCGTGTTACACCTTTTGCGAGGATCAATGAAAGGTATGGTCGCCCTGACCGGGCTGGAGGCCATGTCGAACGGCATTCAATTTGTCAAGAATGAAGATGCCGGTATTGTCAAGTGGGGTAAAAAACGGTTGCCGCGCTTTAAGAAGCTATGGGAATTCTACAGCGGCAAGTCAGGCATCGGCCGCTTTGTGCAAACCTCCTTCCTATTCTATGGCGGTCTAACCACCCTGTTCCTGACCAGCTTCGCCATCCGCTTCAATGTCTTTGACGGCACGTTTGGGCGCACACTGGTGGGCAACCTGGCCGTGATTGGCTTTGAGCAGATTCCGGGCGGCGTTATCCTGTTCTGGGCTTACCAGATTCTGGCCGTGATGATGTTGGCGGCTGCTTCGATGACCGCCTTCCAGGATGCCCAGGCCACCGAGTGGCGGGACGTGGCCATTGGGGAAATTCCCGAATTTGTCGTTTACCGCGACCCGCGCGGCACTTTCACCCGCTCTGTGACCGCGACCTTCGTCATTGCGGTCATCATCATGCTCCTGGTGCGCGGCCAGACGACGATTGCCGTGCCCTTCTACGGCATTGGCGTGTTCATGCCCATCACGGCCATGGGCCTGGCCATTCGCCGGCACGTGCTCAACCATTACACGGGTTGCGCCCGGCGATGGGGTAGCCTGGGCGCTTCGTTTGCCGTCGCCCTGGCGGTGACCGTTTTCTTCGGCCAGCTCATCGGCAAATGGAACGAAGGTGGCTGGGTCGCCCTCCTCTCCTTCACCCTGCTGGCGGTGGCCGCCCACTTAATCTTGATCTCACCGCTCGGCTACCGTGAACCCAGACAGATTCACCGCATTGTCCGCGAAAAAGCGCGGGTGCAAGGCGCAATGGGCTCTATCGTCGAGTGGCAATCGTTGAAGATGCAAGAATACCGCTACGCTCTGCTAATCGGCATTGCCCGCTTCTTCGAGCTGTTTGGCGTGCGCCGGCCGGTCCGCTACGAAAAGCCGGTAGCGGCCGGCGATTACGACCACGCCCTGCACGTGGACCACCCGGAAGCCCCGTCGCTACTGGAACAATACCTCGACGTCGAGCCTGAGCCTGAACCTGAATCGCCGGCCGATGGGCAATCCCAGGAATCAGTTGGAGATGAAGAACGCAAGGCCTGAGTTTGGCCTGGCGTTAGACCTATGCAGCCAATCTACGCCGTCCGTACGGCCGATGTCTACCAGGCGCTGGACAGCTCCCCCAACGGCCTGACAGCGGAACAGGCGGAAAGCCACCAGGCCCTCTACGGGCTGAATCTCCTGTCGGAACCGCCGGCCGTGCCGCTGTGGCGCCGGTTTGCCGCTCACATGGCCCATCCGATGGCCCTGCTTCTCATCGGAGCGGGTTCGTGGGCTGTGGCCAGCGGCCGGCTGGCCTTGGGCCTCGTCATCTGGATTGTGGTCCTGGCCAACGCCGCTTTCTCGTTCTGGCAAGAATACCGCGCCGAACAAGCCATCACTGCCCTCAAACAACTGTTGCCACACTACGCCCGGGCCGTTCGCGCCGGGGCAGAAAGCAAAATATCCGCCAGCGACATTGTGCCTGGCGACGTCCTGATCCTGGCCGAAGGTGATCACATTCCGGCCGATGCCCGCGTGGTCGAAGAGTACGGGCTGCGCGTCAATAACGCCGCTCTGACCGGCGAGGCAATCCCGGCGCGCAAGGTCGCTGACGCCTCCCTGCGCGAAGGGTTGACGGAGATTGAGCGGCCGAACCTGATCTTTGCCGGAACGTCGGTGGTGTCCGGCACAGGGCGGGCGGTGGTCTACGCGGTGGGCATGACCACCCAATTCGGCCGGATTGCCAGCCTGACCCAGGCCGTTCCCGAAGCGCCCAGCCTGCTCCAGCAGGGTATCCGGCGGATCACCCGCCTGATCTCGCTGTTCGCTTTCGGGCTGGGATTAATCGTTTTTATCGTCAGCCGGTTCGACATCGGCCTACCCTGGTTCGAGGCCTTTTTCCTGGCCTTTGGCCTGATCGTAGCGGCTATCCCTGAAGGCTTATTACCCATTGTGACCATTACCCTGGCCATGGCCGTGCGCCGCCTGGCGCAGCAAGGCGTGTTGGTCAAAAAGCTGGCGGTCGTCGAAACGCTGGGCACGACGTCCGTCATCTGCACCGATAAAAGTGGCACGCTGACGCAAAACCAGATGACGGTGCGCGAAGTGTGGGTCGGCGGCCGCCGCCTGGCCGTCTCCGGCGTGGGTTACGAGCCGGCCGGGGAGTTAAAGCCGTCGTCCAATGGCCGTGCGCACCGGCCAGAGCTGGAAAAGTTGCTGGCAGCCGCCGCCCTATGCAACAACGCTCGCTTGAATCCTCCCTCGCCGGAAAGGCCGCAGTGGACGTGCCTGGGGGACCAGACGGAGGCAGCCCTGCTGGTGTTGGCGTTGAAAGGTGGGGTGAACGATCAGGCCCTAAGCCTGGCCTATCCCCGTATTCACGAGTTGCCTTTTGACGCCCGGCGCAAACGCATGAGTACCATTCACCGCAACGAAGGTGGCGAGGTGGCTTTTCTGAAAGGCGCGCCCAAAGAAGTGCTGCGGCTCTGCACCTCGATTTTGCAGAACGGCCAGGTTCGACCCCTGGATGAGGCAACGCGAGCAGACATTATGGCCGTTAATGACAACTATGCCCGTAACGCCCTGCGAGTGTTGGCCCTGGCCTACCGGGAATTGCCGCCGCGGACCAATGCTTATACCCTGGAGGGTGTGGAGCGAGAACTTATTTTTCTGGGGTTGGTGGGCATGGCCGATCCACCCCGGCCCGAAGTAGCCACCGCCGTGGAGGAGTGCCGCCAGGCGGGCATCCGCATCGTCATGATTACCGGCGATTATGGCCTGACGGCCGAGTCCGTTGCCCGCCGCGTTGGCCTGCTCACCACGCCCCGGCCACAGATTATCACCGGCGCAGAATTGGAGGAGATGAGCGACGGCGAGTTACAGAGCCTTTTAAATGAGGAAGTGATTTTTGCCCGCATGGCTCCTGAGCACAAACTGCGGCTGGTAGCCGCTTTCCAGGCGCGCGGCGACGTGGTGGCCGTCAGCGGCGATGGGGTGAACGACGTGCCCGCCCTGCGTAAAGCCGACATTGGCGTGGCCATGGGCATTACCGGAACGGACGTGGCCAAAGAAGCGGCTGACGTCGTTCTAACCAACGATAATTTTGCCGCCCTGGCCAGCGCCATTGCCGAGGGGCGAGCCGTCTACGATAATCTGCGCAAATTTATTACCTACATCCTGGCCAGCAACGTGCCGGAAGTGATGCCCTTTATCGTCACGGCTTTATTCCCGGCGATCCCGTTGGCCCTGACCGTTTCTCAAATCCTGGCCATTGACCTGGGCACGGACGTCCTGCCGGCCCTGGCGTTGGGCCTGGAAAAGCCGGAGCCAAAGGTCATGAATCGGCCGCCACGCCGCCGGACACAGCCACTCATCAACAGCGGCCTGGTTTTACGCGCCCTCTGGTTGGGATTGATTGAAACGGCGCTCTGTTACCTGGGCTTCCTATTTATATATGATCTGGCCGGGCAACCGTTGCTGCCTGCCCTCTCGGTGCCCGACGAGCTGCCCATTGCCGCGCTGCTGGCCATCCCGGCCGGCGTTGCCCTCTATCCGTTGGCGACGACTGTTTTTCATGCCGGTGTGGTCATGGCCCAGATAGGCAACGCCTTTACCTGCCGGACAGAGGTGGAAAGGGTCCACCGTCTTGGCTGGTTCAGCAACTCGTTTCTCTGGGCGGCCGTGGCCATGGAAATTTTCTTAATTGTCCTGCTCATTTACCTGCCGCCCCTGACGCAGCTTTTTGACCACGCGCCGCTGCCGCTGCGTTATTGGGGCTGGCTCATTCTCTATGCGCCGGCGCTGTATGCGCTCGACCGGATACGGAAAAGCATCGCCCGGCGCACCGTCGGACGGGCCTTGGTTGTTGGCACGCCCAACTACAATGCCCCGACACAGGAGGCATCATGAAAGTCATTATTATGGGTTGCGGCCGCGTCGGCGAACAGGTGAGCCGGGTGTTGGCCGACGAAGGGCACGACGTCACCGTGATTGATAAAGAGGAAAGGGCATTGGCCCGCCTGGGACCCCAGTTCAAAGGAAAGCGAATTAAAGGAGTTGGCTTCGACCGTGAGGTGCTTATCCAGGCCGGGATTGAGTCGGCCGACGCCTTTGCCGCCGCCAGCTCGTCTGACAATGCCAACATCATTGCCGCACGCATTGCCCGCAACATCTTCCGCGTGCCGCGCGTGGTAACCCGCCTGTACGATCCACGCCGGGCGGAAATTTACCACCGGTTGGGATTGGTCACGATTTCTGCAACCGCCTGGGGGGCAGAGCGCATCCGGGAACTACTGACCCATGCCGACTTTGACCCGGTCCTGTCTTTTGGCCGCGGCGAGGTTTCGCTGGTCGGTCTGGAAGCGCCCTCCTCTTTTGCCGGCCGGTTGGTGAAGCATTTCAACGTGCCCGGCGAAATCAGCGTTGTCGCAGTGGTCCGCGACGGGATGGCGCTATTGCCTAACCTGGGCACGGAACTTCGTGCCGGCGACACCATTTACCTGGCTGTCCTGGCCCTGGCGATGGATCGGCTGCAGTCGTTATTGGATTGAGGCGTTTACATGGGCGTGGCTATCGCTACCATGAATGAAAAAGCTTATCGCTTAAAGCTGACAGCTATTTACCAAGGAGCATCCTATGTTTGTGATTATCGTCGGTGGTGGAAAAACCGGCTCTTACCTGGCTCAATTGTTACTTGACGTCGGCTACCAGGTAGCCATCATTGAGGCCCGGCCGGAGGTTTTGGAGCGGCTGCAGCAGGAGTTGCCGCCGGGTACTGTCGTTGCCGGAGATGGCAGTTCACCCGCCGTGCTGGAACTGGCTGGTATCCGGCAGGCGCAGGTCCTGGCGGCCGTGACCGGCGAAGATGAGGCCAACCTGGTGATTACCACGCTGGCCCGGTTTGAGTTTAACGTGCCGCGTATTATCGGCCGGGTCAATAACCCCAAGAACGCCTGGCTGTTTACGGCCGACATGGGGGTAGACGTGGCCCTCAACCAGGCGGACATTCTCTCCAAGTTGATTGCCGAGGAGATGTCGCTGGGCGACATGATGGTCTTGCTGAAACTGCGCCGGGGTGAATATGCGCTGGTAGAGGAGAAACTACAGCCTAAGTCCCGGCTACTGCAAGCGCCGCTGCAGCAGCTCGATCTGCCGGAAACGTGCGTGATTGCCGCCGTCATTCGCCAGGGCCGGGTGTTAGCCCCGCGCGGCAACATGATGTTTGAAGCCGGCGACGAAGTCCTGGCGGTCGTCAGTAACGACGCGCTCCCAGCTCTCAAGTGGCTATTTGCCCCAGCCCAGTCCTAGAGGTGCCAGGCACTTGTGAACCGTTTACCTAACTATTGGGAATTTCCTGGGGAGCCATGACAAAAGCGTACTCAAACAGGTACAGGCCCGCAATGGCGCAGAGGCCGGCCGTGGCCACTAAAACGCCTTGCAGCCCGGCCAACGACGAGGCCAGCCACAGTAAAAGCAAGGGCAACGCGTGGCCCAGGGCGATGCTGCCCCACCAAAAATAGTTTTTGTACCGGCCGTGGCTGATGTCGTGTACGGCGCGGGCGGCGACCTCGCTGGCGTGGGGCACGCCAAACTCCCCGGCCAGGGTGACAAACAGGTCCAAGATGAGAGCTATCGTAAAGGCAACCACGCTCACCCGGCTCAAATCGGCCGGCAGGGCCACAAACAGATCTAATAATAGGAAGACAGCGCTCCCGGCCAGGAAAGCCTGGACGAGCAGGTGGATCGGCAGCAGGGGGCTTTGCCAGAGGTCGCGTCCCTCAGCCTGAGCAAAAAGGAAGGCGGTGTAGGTGGCCACACCCACAGCCAGAGGCAGGCCGGCCCACAAGAGTATGGGCCGGACGGCGGCCGCCAGGCCGGACGGCGGCACACCAACGTAGGCGCTCGCCTCCAACAGCCACCATAGCCCAGCCAGGGCGCTAAAGCCGATGAGGATAAACGCTCCTCGCGCCAGCCAGCTTCGCCACTGCGGCCGGATAATAATTGATAGGAAGCGCTCCGGTTTCTCCAGGTCGTAGACCAGCAAGCCGGTCGTCAGGCCAATAAACAGCAGGCACAGGAAACCGGCCGTAGTCGCCGCCAGGCTGTCAAAAGCAAACCAGCCCAACCCCACCCCCAGGCTGAAAAGCATAAACAGCCCTGCGCCAATCCCCTTGGTCACCAGGTAAGCCGGCACCGGCCAGTGCCAGGGAATCTTGTGTTGGGCGTTGTAGCTCACCTGGACCATCTGCCCGGCCACCGTCCCCCCGAACTGAATCGGCCCCGCCCACGGCGTCCCCTGCGGCTGCCCTGGCCGCAGCGCCACCCCCGAACCAGCCCTCTTTGCCCTTCCCTCCTTCTTCACATCCCTGCGCCCCTGCGTCTCCACCTCTGCTTGTCTCCTTGTCTCCTTGTCTCCTTGTCCCCCCCTCCCCTCCGCTTTCAAAGGGATCACGTCCGCCCACAGAAACGTCTCCGGCGCCCGCTCCACGGCCGTCGGGTGTAGCGTCACTTCGTGTGCGTCAATGTAAAAGAGCTTGGGCGCCGTACCCTGTTCCGGTTTGCGCACGGTCACGTCCTGGGTGGCCAGCAGCCGGCTGATTTCTGTCGCCGGGTCGTCCATGTCGCCGGAAATAATGGCATGCTCCGGGCAGACGACCACGCAGGCCGGCTCCAGGCCAATCTCAGTCCGGTGGGCGCAGTAATGGCACTTGGCGGCCGTGTGCGTGTCCGGGTCCATGTAAATGGCGTCGTAGGGGCAGGCTTGCAGGCAGGCTTTGCAACCGATGCAGAGCCGGCCGTCAAAGTCCACGATGCCATCCTCACGCTGGTACATAGCCGTCACCGGGCAAATGCGCACGCAGGGCGGGTTGGCGCAGTGGTTACAGCGGGTTACCTGGAAATGGCGGCGGGTGTTGGGGAAAGCGCCGGTTTCGACGTATTTGACCCAGGTGCGGTAGACTCCCAGGGGCACCTCGTTCTCAGCCTTGCAGGCCGTGGAACAGGCGTGGCAACCAATACATTTGCGGTTGTCAATGACAAATCCGTAATTCATGAAACGTTGGGCCAGCTTTAAGGAGCATCTTTATAGTGGAACAACGCTTGATTATCCCCTTCTTCCAGCCAACTGCAAACGGGAAGAGTGGCCCGTAATGCACGCCAGACCGTGTCGTAGCTGGAGCCGGTGGGAACTACTCCTAAGCCACCGGCTGCGCCAGGGCGTGTTCCACCGGCGCAGGCGTCACAGCGGCCGATTGCATCGTGTTCGCCAGCAGGGTATAGACGGCAACCCAGGCCTCCCAGACCTCCTGAGTGAAGGCTTCACCTAAGCCCTGTTCCAGCGTCCAGAGCAGAGCGGCGCCCACAGTCGCGTAATGTTCCGGCTTCACGCCATAACCGGCGTGGCGGCGGCCGAGCAGTTGCACGGCCGGAACGAGTTCGTCAATTCTGTTCAGCCCGCGCACGGCTACAGCGAGCATGTGCATCAGTTTGCCCTTCTGCTCGCGCATGTCACTGGGGAACAGGCCCCGCAGCGATGGGTCCAGTTGAAACAGCCGCGCGTAAAACAGGTCGGCCGCCTGGTCGGCGATGGGTGCAACCATGGCAAACGAACTCTGTACGAGGGTGATCTGTCGAGTATCCATGAATCTCTCCTTGCCCGCCGGGCGGGGTTTCATTGCGTTAGGCGGCCGGTTATGTTACAGTCGCCGTTATTGCCTCTTATTCAATCACGAACAGCGCGGCAAAGTAATATCACTTAGCGATACCATTGTGATATAAAAATGGCACTCCACTTCGGGCCGTGGCTCAAACAGCGCCGCCGGGCGCAAGACCTGACGCAAGACGACCTGGCCAGGCGAGCCAACTGCTCCCTCGTGACCATCCGTAAAATCGAGTCCGGCGACCTCACGCCGTCCAACGATCTGGCGCGGCAGTTGGCGCGAGTACTGGCAATTCCCACCGCCGAGCAGGAGGCCTTCGTGACCTTCGCCCGCTCGCCGCGCGCCACCGCCCCGGCTTCCGCATTCCTGGCCGCCCCGACTTCCCCCGCGCCACTGCCGGCGGCCGTCCCTGCCCACCAACATCATCTCCCCGCGCCAATGACAGCCTTGATCGGGCGCGAGCGTGACCTTATTGTGGGCTGTAAACTCCTGCGCATGCCCGACGTGCGGCTCGTCACGCTCACCGGCCCGCCGGGCACGGGCAAAACCCGCCTGGGCCTGGAGATCGCTCACACTCTACAGGACGAGTTCAGGTATGGCGCGTGTTTCGTGCCGCTCGCGCCGCTCGGCGATCCCACGCTGGTGGAGGTAGCCATCGCGCAAGCGCTTGGGGTGCGTGAGTCTGGGCAGCAATCCCTGCTTGCCGCCCTGGAAAGCAGCCTGCGCGGTAAAGATCTCCTGCTATTGTTGGACAACTTTGAACACCTTCTGCCGGCCGCTGCGCTCGTCGCCGATCTGCTGGCCGCTGCGCCCGGCCTGAAAGTGCTGGTCACCAGCCGCGAGACGCTACGCCTGTACGGCGAGCGCGAACTGCCCGTTGCGCCCCTGGCCCTGCCCGATCTCAGCCACTTGCCCCCCTTCAACGCTCTGTTGAAGTTTGCGGCCATCCAACTGTTTGTGGAGCGCGCCCGGGCCGTCAAACCGGATTTTAAATTGACGCCTGACGAAAGCGAGGCGGTGGCCCGCATCTGCGCCAGCCTGGACGGCCTGCCGCTGGCGATTGAGATGGCCGCGGCACGCGTTAAATGGCAGCCACCGCAAACGTTGCTGGCCCAATTGAATCAACGCCTGGCACTGCTGGCCGGCAGCGCTCGCGGCCTGGCGCCGCGCCAGCAAACCCTGCGCAGCGCGATTGAGTGGAGCTACAACTTGCTGACCGAGGTCGAGCGGCAATCGTTCAAGGGACTGGGGGTGTTTGCCGGCGGCTGCACGGCGGAGGCGGCCGAGTTTGTCTGTGGCATCGTGGAAGCGGAGGGTCCTATGGACATCTTCCCGCCGTTGCCTTATTCGCTCCTGCTCGAATCTCTGTGTGATAAGAGCCTGTTGCGCCATGACCTCACGGCCGAGGGGGAGTCGCGTTTCTCGATGCTGGAGACGATCCGGGAATGCGCGCTTGAGCAGTTGGCGGCCGGCGGCGAACTGGCCGCTACCCGCCAGAGGCACGCCGAATATTTCCTGAAGCTGGCCCAGGCTGCCCGCCCCCACGTGTCGGGCAGCGAACGGCAACTGCCTGAAATGGCTCGCCTTGAACGCGAGTATGACAATTTGCGGGCGGCGCTGGCCTGGCTGCTCCACGAGCCGGCGCACGCGGCCAACACGGCCCAAGGGCTGGCGCTGGCCTACGCGCTGGCCCACTTCTGGACTATCCGGGGTGACTACAGCGAAGGCATGCGCTGGATAGAGGCTGGGCTTTCCGTCGCGCCGCAACCCACCCTGCTGCGCGCCCGTCTCCTGAATGCGCTCGGCAACTTCGCCATGCGTAAGGGTGATGTTCTGCGCGCCACTGCTTTACAAGAACAGGCCTTGGCGCTCCACCGGGTGTTGGGCCATGAGGCAGGGCAGGCGACGTCGCTCCAATTTCTGGGCATCCTGGCCGGGACGCAGTCGGACTATGACCGCGCCGGCGACTTTTTCAGTCGCGCGCTGGAGATCGAGCGCGCCTTCGACCCGCCTACGGGTAACTTGCCCATCCTACTCAACAACCTGGCGATTGTAGCTAAAGGACAGGAAGACTTTCCGCGCGCTGAGGCGTTGCTGGAAGAAAGCCTGATCTACAAGCGACAAAGCGGCAATCAACATGGAATAGCTACATCGCTACACGAATTGGGCAGCGTGGCCTTGGAACAGGATCGGTGGTCGCAAGCAATGGTGTGGTTCCGGGAAAGCCTGGCTCTGTGCGCCCAAATAGGCAACAGGCCGGGTGTCGCCTCGGCGTTAGTTTCTCTGGGCTTCGTGGCCATCGCCCTCGGCGAGGCAGAGCGCGGCGCGCGGTTGCTGGGCTGCGCCCGTGCCCAATGGGAGGCAATCGGCGAATCTCTCGCGCCGGACGTGCAACGTGAGCTGGACGAGTACATGCCACAGGCGCGCGCACAACTAGGTGACGCAACTTTTCATGTGGCCTGGGCGGAAGGGCAGGCCATGACGCTGGAGCAGGCCATCGCTTACGCGCTGGTGTAATTCATGAGCCACTCCCTACCCAACTGCAAACCAAAGCCGGTATAATTTGGTTAACCACCACTTGATAGACCAGGAAAAGGGAAATGAAATGCTACTCCGATACTTTTATGACCAGAAACTGGCCCAGGCTTCTTACTTTGTCGGCTGCCAGGAAACGGGCGAAGCCATTGTCGTTGATCCGGCCCGGGACGTAGAGCCCTACCTGGAAGCGGCCGAAGCGGAAGGTATGCGCATTATTGGCGCGGCCGAAACCCACATCCACGCCGATTTCGTCTCTGGGGCGCGGGAATTGGCCGAGCGGACCGGCGCTACCCTCTACCTGTCCGACGCCGGGGACCCGGCGTGGAAGTACCGGTACACCGGCCAGTACAGGCACGTTCCGCTGCACGACGAAGACCTCTTCATGGTCGGCAACCTCCGTTTTGAAGCGCTGCACACGCCCGGACACACACCGGAGCACATTGCTCTGCTGGTTACCGACACCGCAGGAGCCGACCGGCCGATGGGTCTGTTCAGTGGCGACTTTGTCTTCGTGGGCGACGTCGGTCGGCCGGACTTGCTGGAAAAAGCGGCCCGTGTGGCCAACACGGCTGAGAAAGGGGCGCGACAGATGTTCCACTCACTGCAGCGCTTCAAGGAATTGCCCGACTATTTGCAGTTGTGGCCTGGCCACGGGGCCGGCAGCGCCTGCGGCAAAGCTCTGGGCGCCGTTCCTTCCAGCACGGTGGGGTACGAAAAAATGTTCAATTGGGCTCTCTCCCAGACCAGCGAAGAGGCTTTTGTTCGCGAACTGCTGGCCGGCCAGCCGGAACCGCCACGCTACTTTGCCATGATGAAACGGGTTAACCAGGAAGGTCCGCCGGTTCTCCACCGGCTGCCGCTGCCAGAACACCTGCCTTTTAATCGCCTGGCCTCGGCCTTGCAAGAGAAAGTGATGATTGTGGATAGTCGTAGAAGGGGGGATTTTGCCGCCGGCCATATTCCCGGCACTATCAATATCCCCCACAACAATTCCTTCATCAACTGGGCCGGCTGGCTGGTGGATTATGATCGTCCCTTTTATCTCATCGCCAGCCACCAAAACGCGGCTCAGGTAGCTCGCGACCTGGCGGCGATTGGGCTGGATAACGTGGCCGGGTACTTCGACGTTCCGGCCGTAGAATCCTGGGCTGAAAACGGCTACCCGGTGCAATCTTACGACGTCATCACGCCCCCGGAGATTGGCGACCGCGCTTTGCGGGGGGAAGTCACCTTCGTTGACGTGCGTAACCAGAGCGAGTGGGATGAGGGGCATATTCCCGGAGCCAGGCACATTATGTTGGGCTACCTAAATAGCCAGGTGGGGGAAATTCCTACCGACAAGCCGGTGGTGGTTGTCTGCCAGTCGGGGAACCGCTCGGCCATTGGGGCCAGCATCCTCCAGGCCCGGGGCATCCTGGCCGTAGCTAACCTGATGGGCGGCATGCGTGACTGGAAAGCGGCCGGACTGCCAATGAGTTAGAGCCACTCTAACTCAACACGCTAACTTCTTCAGCGAGGAGCGGCATGGTGAAGGTGAAGGTGGCTCCCTTCCCGGACGGGCTTTCTGCCCAAATGCGGCCGCCGTGGGCTTCGACGACCATTTTGCAAAACGCCAGCCCCAGCCCGGTGCCGCCTTTTCCCCGCTGGCCGGTGGTAAACTTCTGAAACAGCCGGCCCTCCACGTCTGCGGGAACGCCTGGCCCGGTATCACTGATAGAGAGGACTAATTCCGGTTGCTCCTGCATTGAGACCCAGGCCCGCACGCCTACCTGGCCACCAGGAGGTGTGAATTTGATAGCGTTGCCGACCAGGTTTTGCAGCACCCGCTCAAACAGCTCGCCATCTACCCAGGCCAGGGGCAGATCAATCGGAACCCGGTCCTCAAAAATCAACCTCTTCCGTTCAGCCAGGGGAAGCTGGGCCCGCAGCACGCTGGCCACCAAATCCGGCAGCGAGACCAGGCCGCGATTGATAGGCATGTGACCGCTTTCCAGCCGGTTGATGTCCAGGATGGCCGTAATCAGGTCTACCATTTGCTGAGTATTCACCCGGGCAATCTCCAAGACCTGCTGGTGATCCTCAGAAATTACCGGGAACAATTCATTCTCCAGGAACTCAATCGCCCCAAAGATACTGGTCAAGGGATTGCGCAAATCGTGGACCATAGTATGGACCAGGTCTTCTCGCATCTGGGTTACCAACCGCTCCTCGGTGACGTCGCGCAAGACCAGAAGCCGCCCCAGGGGCATCAACCCGGTTTTAACGGGCAGGCTGGCCCAGTATACAGTTCTCGGGGGCAGTTGAAGTTCTCCTTCGGCGGCCGCCTGCGTGCCATTCTGCAACCGGCGGACTTCGGCCAGCGCGGCGCGAACCACGGCCGGAGAGTCCCGTCGCAGGGCCAGCAAAACCTGAGCTACCGGCTTATCCAACCAGTAGCGGGGCCGCCCAGGCAAGCCCAGGAAATCAAGGGCCGGCTGATTGACGACGCGGATACGTTGGCGTGGACCTACCAGGATAATGCCATCCCGGCTGGCCTCGATGAGCGCCTGCAGTAGCGTTCGCTCGTCGGCAATGGTACCGAAAAGGCGGGCGTTCACCAGACCAATACCTATCTGCTGGCCAATAGCCGTGTAAAGGTCCAGCTCATCGGCCGTAAAGCTACGGGGGTGGCGGCTATAGAGGCACATCGTGCCTACCAGGTGGCGCTGGTGCCAGAGGGGCAGGCCGACACCAGAGCGGATCTGCTGGGAAGCCAGTTCGGCGGCCACCTGGGGCGATTCCTGCCGCAGCCGTTGTAGCTCGGCCGTCTCTTGCTGCAAATCGCCAATGACGATCACTTCCTGTCGTTCCTGGGCGTAAGCGCAAAACGAGCCTTCTAACCCGTCCTGACGCCAGTGGGCCACAAGTTCCGGCGGCAGGCCACGCTCGGCCACCACGGTCAGCCGCTCTTCAGGCGACTCCAACAGGCAAATGACCCCGGAACCAAAGCGAAGCGAAGCCAGGGCTGAGTAAAGGATTTTAGCCAGTAATTCTTCCATCACCAGGGAGCGCCCCAGCATGCGGTTAATCGAATACAGGGCGTTCAGGTTGGCGGCGTGCTTGCGCATGGCGGTGTGGAAACGAGCGTTGTCCAGGGCCAGGGCAATTGCTTCGGCCAGAGATGTGGCCAGGTGTTGGTCTCCCACGTGAAAGGCGGCCGGCCGGTCGCTCTGTAGCCACAAGACGCCGAGTACCTTGCCCCCGTGGATGAGGGGAACCGCCAGCTCACTGGCCACGTCTCCCTTTGTGGCCGGCTGGCCTGCGTTGGCTGCTTTAGGGCGGTAACGGCTCTCTCCAGAACGGAACGCGCCGCCGACTGCTCCTTCGTCTGTGACCACCAGGCTGGCCTCCTGGCCGGTCATTGAACCGGCGGCCGCCTGGATAGCCAGCATCGCTCCACCGTTATCAGGCAGCAAAATAGCTACGCCCGGCCACCCGGTGAGCCGCCCAATGGTCTCAACAGCGCTCCGCACAACGGCCTCCGGCTCCATGTGGCGCCCAATGGCTCGAAGCACTTCGTACAGGATCATTTGCCGGTCGGCAACGCGCCGCTGCCGATCATACAGCCGTCCCAGGTAAAGAGCCACGCTCAGACTGATAATCACCGTTACAAGCAGAATCAGCACGAGCCAGTTCATAGGAGAAAGGGTACACGATTTAAATCAAAACTACAAAGTAGTACTTTTATACTAGGACCTGGGTACTAACTTTATTCTTGAGCGAGTAAAAAGCCCCAATGGGCTGTATTTTTTAGATAGGAAGAGCCTCTGTAGGGGGTAGGAGATGATAGTACTGAAGTCCCATGACCATGGTCCTGGAGCGACGGCGAATAAAGTATGGTCTCTTGCCTTAAGAATACAGTCAAAGATAGTCCCAAGGTAGGGTATCACCCTATATACGCTCCCAGGCACTTTCGGTAGGATGGTAACAGTAAATTACAATTTTAGGTGTGATTTACAGCGAGGCTTTAGTAGGTCTTGAGCCCGAACCCCATGGTTTTGGGTGCGTTGTTTTCCTATCTTAAGAGGAGAGCCCGCCTGCCGGGCAAGTGCGCCTGCTAGACGGCAAGCGTGCTTACCAGACGACAAGCGTGCTCTTTTTTTTGTGGGCGCTACAGGAAATGATATGGGGTCAGTAACCCTGTAGTGGTTAGTAAGTAAAAATTAGGAGCCTAGTGGGCGCCGCCAGGTAACACTGGAACTGGCTCAGATACTTCGGTGAATGGCTTCGGCCGCTCGCTGCGGAATAACCCTGTCCGGCTGGAGGGTTCGTGCTGCCCACGCTCCTCAGGTTGAGATGAAGAGGACAATCCATGGAACTTATGATCGTACAGCCCCGGCATGTTCGCCTGTTCCGCAAAGGGTACCGGGTTGCCAAACGCATTTTCGACGTGACCTTATGCCTACTTTTTTTGCCGTTGATTGCTTTGTTCATGGCTATTTGTGCTGCCCTTATCTGGATTGACGACCCAGGGCCTATCTTTTTTAAACAAAAGCGGACTGGGAAGGGAGGGCGACGTTTTACCATGTTCAAATTCCGGACCATGGTCAAGAATGCAGAGGAGTTAAAGCTAAAGTATGCTCATCTGAATGAACTAACCTGGCCGGATTTTAAGATTACCAACGATCCGCGAGTTACCCGCGTCGGCCATTTTTTACGAAAAACCAGCCTGGACGAGCTGCCACAGATCATCAACGTGCTCAAAGGGGACATGAGCATGGTCGGTCCGCGCCCCACCTCCTTTGATGCTAGCACCTATGCCCTCTGGCACACAGAACGCCTGGAAGTGTTGCCGGGCATTACCGGCCTGTGGCAGGTCAACGGCCGCAGTGACCTGGATTTTGATGAACGGCTCCGGCTAGATGTAGCCTACATTGAAAACCAAAGCCTGTGGCTGGACATCCAGATATTGTTCCGCACAGTTGCAGCGGTTTTCAGCCAGCGTGGCGCCTACTAGGCCTCTTGCCCAACGGCCTGTTCCGGGACGCCAGCGGCTGTTGGCGTCCCGGATAGTTATCTGGAAATGATGAGTTTATGAAACAGTTACGCTTTTGGTTCGTGGGCATTTGCGCCTGGTTCTTCCTTCTTTACAACATGGAGCGACTGGGAGACCCGTTGAATCTCGCTTCGTTTGTCTACGTTTTTGCCTTTGTTAGTGCTGTTCTGCTTATCCTGGTCCCGGCGCTGCAGCGGATTTCCTTTGCCTGGCTGTTGGCAGGTTCCTTACTGCCTTACTTTATTTTGAAATCCCAGCTCGGCTACCCCATTAGTGGTAGCGAGCTGCCCATTATCATCACGGAAATTTGCGCTATAGGGATCACTATATTCCTGGCCGGCCAGTTGGGGCGGCGACTGGAAGGCATTAAAGAGACCCTGGCCAGCCTGATCATTGGCCGGTTGGGCCAGGAGGCTGTGCCTTTTGCCACCGGGCAGGCGCGTATCTACAGCGAGATTCGCCGGGCCAGGCTCTACGAACGGCCGGCTACCCTACTGGCAATCTCGGCCACAGAAGAGTCTGTCGAGTTTTCCATTGACTATTTTATTCAAGAAGCTCAACGCGAGATTATCAAGCAATACATTGCCGCTCGCATTTCCGAGCTATTGGTCGAAGAGCTGCATGATTGTGACATTGTTGCCCGGCGTAACGGGCACTTCATCACACTGATGCCTGAGACCACTCGTGATATGGTTGGCGACATTATCCGGCGAATCAAGGAAAAGGCGGCCGAGAAGTTAAACCTCCATCTCAACGTCGGCCTGGCCACTTTCCCTGACGAGGCAGTGACCTTCGAGAGCCTGTTGGCCATCGCCGAAGCGCAGATGGCAACAAGTAACAAGGATGTCACGAGCCACCAACTTTCAGGAGTTACGCCGGAGGCTAAAACCGTCCCTTCGCGACGACCTAAGGAGGCTTCTGTCCAGAGTATTCGTTAAATAAAGGCAGGTGGCGGCCGAGGTGGGCGGCCGTAGTTTCTCCGCCCCTATCTTAATTTCCCACCTGCCTTTTCGTTTGCCCATACGGGCGAACTATTTAAACAGCGCTGGGCTGACCTCCCGCATTATGTGCCAACCATTAAGGAGAAGTAGAAATTGGAACAACGTTACTTAAACATCGTCCGGCGTTGGTTATGGCTTTTAATTCTGGCCACGTTGCTGGCCGGGCTGCTTACCTATTGGGTGAGCCAGCGGCAGTCCCTTTCTTATACGGCAACGGCCAGGCTAGTAGTGGGTCCTGGCATTAGCAGTCCCAACCCGGATCTGAATGCCCTACGGGCCGGTGGCCAGTTAATGCAAACCTACGCCGAGCTACCTACTACAGGACCTTTCCTGCAAACCATTATCAACGAATTGAACCTGGACACGAATATTGAGGAGCTGGATGAGCGGATTGCAGTTTCAGCTAACCAGGAGACCCAAATTCTAACCATCAGCGCCCAGCATAACGACCCGGCTCAAGCTGTAGCCATTGCCAATGCCGTGGCCGAAACGCTGGTTCGTCTCAGCCCGTCGGGCGCCGACAACCCGGTTGCAGAACTCAGAGCTCAGATGGTTAACCAGTCGCAGCGGCTGGAGCAAAACATTGCGGCCATGGAAGCCAATATTGCCCAGCTCGAAACCGAGTTTCAGGGCGCTACCGACCTGACGGAACAACGCCTGATCCGGGACAATATTGCCGAAGAGCGTAACCGGCTGTCGGAGGCTCACCGGACGCTGGCCCAATTGTACGAGTTACTGCAGACGGCCACGACGAACCGGGTGGAGATTATCGAGCCGGCCAGTAGCGCCGCACCGGTAGCCACCCAATTAGGGCTGAAGGTCATGATTGGCGGGCTGGTGGGGCTGGTGCTCAGCTTTTTGATCGTCTTTGCCTTCGAATACTGGTCCAACACTGTAGACGACGTCGCGGACCTGGCCCGCGCCAGCAGTGTGCCGGTGCTGGGCGCTATTGCCCGGCACAAAAGGTTGCGCGGCGCCGGTCGGGAACGAATGGCCGTACAGGCCCTGCCCCGCTCGGCCGCGGCCGAGAATTACCGGATGTTGGGCACCAAGTTGCTCCACTCCGGCGACTACCGTCAACTCCGCTCCGTACTCCTCAGCAGCGCCGGTCCCAGTGGCGATACCGGCGAACTGGCCGCCAACCTGGCCGTGATCCTGGCCCAGACCGGCAGCCGCATCGTCCTGATAGACGCCAACCTCCACCATCCTAGCATCGGTCAGCTTTTCAACGTTAGCGGACGCTCTGGTCTGACCGATATCTTAACCGGCCAGGCTGAGGCGCTGGAACTGATGCCAGTTGACTGGGCGCCTGGGCTCTCTATCCTACCCAGCGGTCCCATCACTTACGATTCGTTCGCCCTGCTCGCCTCGCCCCGGATGACCCGTCTGGTGGCTCAACTGGAAGAAATGGCCGACATGGTCATCATCGTGGCCTCACCGATCCTGTCCTTTGCCGACAGTTTGTTCCTGACGACACACGTGGACGGCGTCATTCTGGTGGCTCGTAGCGGTAAGACCCAGGGCGAAATGGTCCACCACGCTATTGCCAGCCTGCGTATGGTCGGCGCCACTGTCTTGGGCACCGTGTTACTCAACAGCCGGCGCGGCAGCGTCCAACTGGCCACTCCTATTGGCCGCCGGCCGCTGGTCACTCGCCCGGCCCAGGCCTTAGTCCATCGCGCGAACGGCCGGAGACAGGCGGCGGTGGCTGCCCGGCAGCCGGAGGCTGGCGGGAGTGAAGAGCAGACCGTCCCGACTAAACCAACCAAGACCACGGAATCACGGTGAAATGGACACAGTTCCTGCCCGCGTCTCGGCCGCTGCAACCTCGCCAAAGAGGGATACGACGCGGAAGCACATTCGTGGTTCCAGTCTGCTGCTAATCGGGCGATTTGTTTCCCTGGGCCTGAACTTCGTCATCCAGGTCCTGACAGTCCGTTACCTCTCCAAGAGCGACTTTGGCGCTTTTTCTTATGCTCTCTCTGTGGCTTCGATGGGCGCCAGCGTAGCCCTCTTTGGCCTGGACAAAGCCGTTACCCGTTTCGTTCCTATTTACCAGGAGCAGCGCCGATATGCCAGGATGTTCGGGGCTCTCCTGCTTATGGTGGGGACTGTCCTCGGCATTGGGATCTCTCTGGTGATGATCGTCCTCGGCTTGCAGGGCATCCTGGGTCGCTCCTTTGTGTCCGATCCGCTATCCCTGGCTCTGCTCCTGATCCTGATTGCCCTGGCCCCGACGCAGGCGCTGGATAGCCTCTTCCAGGGCATGCTGGCCGTGTTTGCCAGCCCCACCGCTATCTTCTTCCGCCGCCACCTGCTGGGACCGGGCCTAAAACTGGCGGCCGTGCTCCTGGTTCTCTTTGCCCGGGGTGATGTTTACTTACTGGCCTTTGGCTACCTGATAGGAGGCCTCTTTGGTGAGGTCGTCTACGTTCTCATGATCTTGCAGGTGCTGCGGGAACGGGGGCTTTTACACCATTTTGACCCCGGCCGCATTCAATGGCCGGTACGCGAGACCTTTGGTTTCAGCATCCCCTTACTAACGACAGACGTGGTCTATATCTTGCGTAGTTCGGCCGTGGTTATGCTCCTGGAGTTTTTCCGGGGGACCCGCGACGTAGCTGAATCGGGCAGTTATCCCGGTGGCCGGATTAAACCTGGTAGTTATGCAGAGCTTCAAGTTCCTGTATACGCCTATGGCGGCCCGCCTCTTTGCCCGGGACGACAAGGCCGGCATCAACGATCTGTACTGGCGGACGGCTATCTGGATTGCCGTCTTTTCCTTCCCGGTCTTTGTCGTCTCCTTCGCCCTGGCCCAGCCGCTGACGGTGTTGTTATTTGGCTCGCGGTACGCCCAATCGGGCATTATTCTGGCCTTGCTCTCCCTGGGCAACTACTTCAACGCGGCCGTTGGCTTCAACAGCTACACTCTGCGGGTTTACGGCAAAGTCCGTTATATCGTCGTGATAGACCTGCTGGCTGCTCTGCTAGGGCTGGGCCTCAACCTGTGGTTGATTCCCGCTTACGGTGAGCTGGGGGCGGCCGTCGGCACGTGCATCGCCCTCATTGCCCACAACCTGCTCAACCACACCGGGCTGCTGCTGGGTACAGGCATTGACCTGTTCCAATGGCGCTATTTGCGAGTCTACGCCAGCATCATCGTGGCGGCGGTTGGTATGCTGCTGGTACAGACGTTATTCAATCCTCCGCTGGCTATCAGCGGCGCCCTGGTGGTCTTTGTGTCTCTGTCCATCGTCCGGTTGAACCACAAGGCGCTGAACGTGGGGCAAATGTTTCCCGAGCTGCGGCGAATTCCGGTGCTGCGGCCATTTCTAGGATTGTAAAGGTATGCGTGTCGCCTACGTTATGTCCCGTTTCCCCAAACTCACGGAAACGTTCATCCTTTACGAGATAGTCGCTCTGGAGGAGCAAGGCGTTCACGTCGCCCTTTACCCCTTGTGGCGAGAACGGACGACGGTTATGCACCCGGAAGCCAGGCCTTTGGTGGAACGGGCCAATTACCAGCCTACTCTTTCCTGGTCCATTCTGCGGGCCAATCTGTATTACCTGCGCCGCCGGCCGCGCCAATACCTGGGCTCTGTCTGGACCCTGCTGCGCCACAACTGGGGTAGCCTGCGCTACTTCTTTGGGGCGCTGGCCATCATTCCTAAGAGCGCCCTTTTCGCGCGCCAGATGACGGCCGAAGGCATCAGTCACATTCATGCCCACTTTGCCAGCCACCCGGCGGCGGCGGCTCTTTTCATCCACCGCCTGACGGGCATCCCTTATAGTTTCACCGCCCACGGCTCCGACATTCACCGCGAAAAAAGAATGCTGCGGGAAAAAGTAGCCGAGGCGGCCTTTGTTGTTCCCATTTCAAAGTTCAACCGGGAAGTGATCATGGAAGCATGTGGGCTCAACGGAACGGCGGACGACAAGCTGGTAGTTATTCATTGCGGCGTAGACAGCCACTATTTCCAGCCCCGGCCGGGCCGCAACGGCCATAGCCCGGATGGAGGGCCACTCAACCTGTTGAGCATTGGCACTCTGCACGAGGTTAAAGGCCAGACACACCTGGTGGAAGCCTGCCGGTTGCTGCGGGAGAAGGGTATCCCCTTTACTTGTCGCTTCGTGGGGGACGGCCCAGATGAAGCCACCCTGATGGCCCAGGCGGCCGCAGCCGGCCTGACCGACTGTGTTCACTTTCTGGGGCGTAAAACCAGGGAAGAAGTGGTCCGGCTGCTGCAGGAAGCTGACGTATTGGTCGCTCCCAGTGTGCCCAGCCAGGACGGCCGGCGTGAAGGCATTCCAGTGGTTCTGATGGAAGCGATGGCCTGCGGGCTGCCCGTCGTCGCCAGCCGGCTGTCCGGCATCCCGGAGCTGGTTAAAGACCGCCATACCGGCCTGCTGGTCCCCCCTGGTGAAGCTGAAGCTCTGGCCGGCGTTCTGGCCCGCCTCTATTACGAACCGGAGACGCGCCGGCAGATGGGCCAGGCCGGGCGAGAAGTGATTTTGCAGGCCTTTGACCTTCATGCCAACGCGGCCGTCCTGGCCCGGCGCTTTGCGAGGGAGGTGAACCAATGATCCTGGCGCTATTCTGGCTGGCCCTGGGCCTGATTCTCTATACCTACGTTGTATTTCCACTATTGATCTTCTGGCGTGGTCTGCTGGCCGCCCGGCCATATCACCAGGCCCCGGCCATACCTCGCGCCAGTGTGATTATTGCCGCCTACAACGAGGCCGACTCTATTCGGGCCAAGCTGGAAAACATCCTCTCGCTGGATTACCCGGCCGAGCGGCTGGAAGTCATTGTCGCTTCGGACGGCTCCCGCGACGGGACCAATGATATCGTTCGCCAATACGCCGGGCGGGGCGTCAAACTGCTGCCTCTACCCCGCCAGGGCAAGGCGGCGGCGCTTAACGCGGCCGTGGCTATAGCTACCGGCGACATCCTGGTTTTTTCCGACGCCAACAGTATGTACGCTCACCAGGCCTTGCGGTTCCTGGTGCAACCCTTTGCTGATCCCAGGGTAGGTGGCGTGGCCGGCAACCAGCGTTACCTGTCCCACACCGGGTCTACCTCGGCCGGCGAAGGTGAAAAAAGCTACTGGGGCTTTGACCGGCAGCTCAAGCGGTTTCAAAGCCGGGCCGGCAACGTCATTTCGGCGACCGGCGCCATTTACGCCATTCGCCGGGAGTTATTCTTGCCTGTCCCGGAGGGAGTGACTGACGATTTTGTCACCTCTACCCGGGTCATCGCCCAGGGTTACCGGCTGGTCTTTGCCCCGGAGGCTGTAGCCTACGAGCCGGTCGCCGGCACTCGCGGGCGGGAGTTCGGCCGCAAGGTACGGGTCATTACTCGTGGTCTGCGGGCCGTGTTGTTCATGGGCCAGTTATTGAATCCGTTCCGCTACGGTTTCTATGCCCTGCAGCTCTTTTCGCACAAGCTGTTGCGGCGGCTGGTGGTTTTTCCGCTACTGTTGTTGCTGGTAACCAGCCCCCTGTTGTGGTCTTATGGGCTGTTTTACCAGTTGGTTACGCTGGCCCAACTGGGGTTCTATGGGCTGGCGGCGGCCGGGATGTTATTGGAGGGAACCAGGCTGGGCCGGGTGAAGTTCTTCTCGTTGCCTTTCTACTTCTGCCTGGTCAACCTGGCCTGCCTGTTGGCCGTCTGGAATGTGCTCCAGGGCCGGCGCATCGTGTTGTGGGAAACACGCCGGCCGGAAGCTGGTGAAGCCGGGGTCATCGCCCAGCCGTCGGAGAGGAGAGCGTCATGACGACGATAGGGGAAACACGGCCATACGACTTCCAACCCCGGTCGCGCTTATTGGGGCTATTCCTGGTAGCCGCCAGCGCGCTGGCTGTGGCCGCGGCCGGTGGGCTACTGGCGAGTGAGCAGCCGCTGCTGGCGGTCGTGGCTATCCTGGCCCTTCCACTCACCGTGGCTATTCTGACCTGGCCGGACGTGGCTACGCTGGCTACTATTTTCATTCTTTACTCCAACATCGCCGCGGTAGCCGTGAGGTTCCACGACGTTCCTTACCTGGTGGGGGCAGCCTTCCCTCTATTGTTGGTTATCCCGCTGACGGCCCACCTGGTCTTGCGCCGCCAGAAGTTGGTCTTCACCCCGGCCTTGCCTTTTATTCTGCTCTTCCTTTTTATCCAGTTCCTGGGCACGCTTTTTGCCAGGGACATCAACGGGGCTTTTGCCGAATTAACTGTCTTTATCATCGAGGGTCTGGGAATTTACTTCCTGATTACCAACGTCGTACGCACGCCGGAGATGCTGCGCCGTGTGGTCTGGGTCTTGTTGTTGGCCGGGGTGGCGCTGGCCGTCGTTCCCATCTACCAGCAGCTTACCGGGGATTTCGACAACATCTATGGCGGCTTTGGCCAGATTTCGGAAGTCGGCTTTCGCACCGGCGAAGAGACGCTGTTGGGTGAAGTCCGGCAGCCACGCCTGGCCGGGGCTATTGGCGAGCAAAACCGCTTTGCTCAGATACTGCTTATGCTGGTGCCGCTGGGCCTGTTCCGCTTTTGGGGCGAGCGCTCACTCCTCCTGCGGTTGCTGGCCCTGCTGGTTACGGCCGTCATTGGTGTAGGTGTCATTCTCACTTTTTCGCGCGGCGTGGCCGTAGGCTTTTTATTGCTGTTAGTCATCATAGCCTTCATGCGCCTGATCAAGCCCTATCAGATAATCGCCGTCCTGCTGGTCGCGTTCCTGCTGCTGGCATTGTTGCCCCAATACGGTACACGCCTGGCCTCGCTGCAATCGCTCCTGGCCCTCTTTTCGGATGAAGATAGTCTCGAAGATGGGTCTATCGAGGGCCGGACCACCGAGATGTTGGCCGCTGCCCTGGTCTTTGCCGATCATCCACTCATTGGGGTAGGCCCAGGCATGTTTAAATATTACTCAACGGAGTACGGCAACCGGATCAACCCCGGCATATTAGAAGGGACCCGGGAAGCCCACTCTCTCTACCTTGGCGTTGCCGCCGACAACGGTTTTCTGGGGTTGGTCAGTTTTCTGGCCATCGTCACCGTCACTCTGTTTAACCTGCTCCGGGCTCGCCGGCAATTGGCCCGCTCCCGTCCAGAGCTGGCTAACCTGGCCGGTACCTTTGCCCTGGCCATTGTCGCCTACCTGACCACCGGCCTCTTTTTGCACCTGTCCTACGCCCGCTACTTCTGGCTGATGATGGCCCTGGCTGGGGCGGCCGGCGCTATAGCCCGCGCCGCACAGGAAAGCGAGTTGGTTCAGTTGACGGCCGGCAGCCAGGAAGATTGGTCACCAGAGGTGGTTCCAGTTGTTCTCCCGGTAGAGGAGGGGCGCTGATGGTTGAGGCTGTGGATTACGATCTGCACGGGATCCTGGGTATCCGCCTGCTAGGGGCTACAGAGCGCGACGTAGCTATGGTCACGCGCCAGATTGGCCCCATTGGCGCCTCTCTCTCTCGTGAGCCTGACATGGTCATTCGCTTCGTAGACCGGCTGCCCACCACGGCGCCACTACGCTACCTGGGCGTTGACGACGCCGGCTTTACCGAGGATGCCTTTCTGGTATTACGCGGCAAACACAAATCCCAGGCCCGAGTCCAGATTCCCTTCGACCAGGTAGGGCAGCGCTGCGAAATTATTTGTGAACGGGGCCTGACGGCCGTCCCTCTGCTGATGGCTATTATCAACCTGACCATGCTGGGCAAGGGGTACCTGCCGCTACACGCCTCGGCCTTTCTCTACCGGGGCCTGGGAGCCCTGGCCACGGGCTGGGCCAAAGGCGGCAAAACGGAGACGCTGCTGGCCTTTATGAGCCAGGGTGCGGCTTACGTGGGCGACGAATGGGTTTACCTGGATAGGGAAGGCCAGCAGATGTTTGGTATTCCCGAACCGATCCGGGTGTGGCAGTGGCACCTGGATTATCTGCCGCAATACCAGGCGCTTCTGGATAGAGGAACGCGCGCCCGGCTGAAGGCGCTAGAGTGGCTGACGGGAATCCTGGACCAGCCGTTATTGAAGGGCCAGGGCTGGAGACCGTTTAAGATGATCCGGCGGGCCAGACCGCTGCTGCAGAAACAGCAATATACCCACCTGTCGCCGCTGGAAGCCTTCGGCCAAGCCTGTTGCCCACTCGCCGGCCCACTGGACAGGCTCTTTTTCGTCGTCAGCCACGAATCGGCCGAAGTAACCGTTCAACCGATAGAGCCGGAAGAGATCAGCCAGCGCATGGTCTTTTCCCTTCAGGAAGAGCAGCAGGAGCTTAACGGTTATTACCGCAAGTTCTGCTTCGCCTTTCCCACGTGCCGGAACGAACTGCTGGAGTGTTCGGCCGAGCGACAGCGCCATTTGTTACAACAGGCCCTGGCCGGCAAGGAAACTTACGTCGTCTATCACCCCTACCCGGCGCCAATTCCACGGCTTTTCGAGGTTATGGGTCCTCTGTTCGAGGAAGGCAGGAGGTAAAAAAGCGATGTTTATGGTGGCGTTGATCGGCGCAGATGGATCGGGCAAGACCACCATCGCCCGGCGGCTGGAAAGCGAGTTGCCGCACACGATTAAGTACATCTACATGGGCTTTAGCCCGCTATCGAGTAACGTTGCTCTGCCAACCACCCGCCTGATTTCATTGGTGAAGCGACTGTTGGGTAAGGGGAGCGATATGAGCGGCCCGCCTGATCCTGCACGGGTCCGGCCGCGCCCCAAGAACCCGATCAAGCGGCTGGCGGCCGGGCTGAAGGCCAGCCTCCGGCTGGCGAACCGGCTGGCCGAGGAGTGGTTCCGCCAGGGCGTGGTCTGGTATTACCAGCGCCGGGGTTTCATCGTCTTGTCGGACCGACACTTCTTTTCCGACTATTATGCCTACGACGTAGCTAACAACGCTCCCCACCGGCCACTTACCAGCCGTATCCACGGCTTTGTCCTGGGCCATCTTTACCCCCGGCCGGATCTGGTGATTTTCCTGGATGCGCCGGCCCAGGTTCTCCTCAGCCGCAAGGGGGAGGGAAACATAGAGCTGCTGGAGCGGCGGCGGCAAGAGTATTTACGGTTGCGCGATGAGGTTCGGCGCTTTGTCACCGTCAACGCTGAGCAACCACTGAATAAGGTTATGGCCGACGTATTGGCAGCCATCGGGGAGTTCCAGGGGCTCTGGCGGGCTACGGCGGCAGTAGTGAGCAATGAGCAATGAGCGCAGTTGGTTGAGTTGGGCGGCCCAACTCCGCCAACTACGAGCAATGAGTGCTGAGGACTGAGAGTCGGTAGTTGGTAGTTGATGATTGATGGTTGGTAGCTAATAGCTGATAGCTTACAGCTTATAGCTGAGGAAGAGGTATGAAAGTTCTGGTTACTGGTGGAGCGGGTTTTATTGGGTCACACGTAGTGGACCTGTATCTGGAAAATGGGTACGAAGTGGTTGTGGTAGACAACCTTTCCACCGGCCGCCTGGCCAATCTGAACCCGACCGCCACCTTCTACAACATGGATATCCGCAGCCCCCGCCTGGGAGAACTCTTTGACCAGGAGCGGCCTGATTTTGTCAGCCATCACGCGGCGCAGATTGACGTACGCCGCTCGGTGGCCGATCCTGGCTACGACGCCGAGGTCAACATCATTGGTTCGATTAACCTGCTGGAGTGCGCCCGGCGCTACGAGACGCAGCACTTTATTTACATTTCCAGCGGCGGCGCCGTCTATGGTGAGCCTGTCTACCTGCCGTGCGACGAAGAGCATCCGATTAATCCACTTAGCCAGTATGGGGCCAGCAAACACGCGGTCGAGCATTACCTCTACCTGTACCACGCCAATTATGGTCTGCCTTATACCGTCCTTCGCTACCCCAATGTCTATGGCCCCCGGCAAGACCCAGACGGTGAGGCTGGTGTGGTGGCCATCTTTACCGGGCGAATGTTGTCTGGGGATGAAGTCATCATTAATGGCGATGGCCGGCAAGAGCGTGACTTCGTCTTCGTCGGCGATTGCGCCAGAGCCAACCTGTTGGCTCTGGCCAACGGGAATGGCTGTGAGATATACAACTTGGGCTCCGAGCGGGGCACTTCCGTGAATGCGCTTTTTTCTATCTTGCAACAAGTCACCGGCTATGAACGCCAGCCTATTTATGGGCCGGCCAAGGTCGGTGAGACGCGCTGCATTTACCTGGACGCCACCTACGCCCGGCGACAACTTGGCTGGGAGCCGACTGTCACCCTGGAAGAGGGTCTGGAACTCACCGCGAGTTACTTCAGAAGCAAGGAGATGGTCTGATGACTCTGGCAAAGCGATGGCTAACGGTCATGACGAACAACGCCGTTGGCAACCACGTGATAACGTTGTTGGAGGGGCTGCATAAAGAACGGCCGAATCTTTTGCGGGTATTAACCTACCACCAGGTTGAAGACTTGGCCGGTTTTGACCAGCAAATGCAATACCTGTCCAGGTACTACCATGTCGTCTCTACGGCCAGGGTGCTGGAGGCCTGCAAGGAAGGGACTCCACTACCGCCCCGCTCGGTGCTCATTACTTTCGACGACGCTTATCGCAATTTTGCCGAATGTGCCTGGCCCGTCCTCAAGCGGTACGGGCTCCCGGTAACTTTGTTTGTGCCCACTGCCTTCCCGGACCGGCCGGATCACATTTTCTGGTGGGACAGGCTGGAACACGCTCTCCGCCATACCGGCCACCGCGATCATATTCAAACACCAATTGGGCGGCTCTCCCTGGCTACCAATCGGCAGCGCTACCAGGCATTTCTGCGCTTGCGGCGATACTTGAGAAGGTTGCCCCACAGCGAGATCCTGGCCTGGACCTACCAGCTTTGCCGGGAATTGGACACGCCCCAGCCCGAATCCCAGGTGTTAAGCTGGGATGAATTGCGGCAACTGGCCAACGAGGGGGTCACCCTGGGCGCTCACACGCGTACTCATCCCTCCCTGGACCAGCTTTCATCACAGGAGGCCCAGGCTGAAGCTGTCGGTTCATTACAAGATCTGGAGCGGGAAGTTGGTCAGGCGCCGCCCATCTTCGCCTATCCTGGCGGCCAGTTCCGAGAAGACATCGTCCAGGCGCTTCGGCAAGCCGGGTTCGCCCTGGCCTTTACCACTATCCGGGGCGTCAACGACCTGCGCTACGCCGATCCTTTGCGTTTACGGCGGATCAACATCGGCCGGCGGGCGACATTGCCCGTGCTACGGGTGCGTCTCCTGCATTCGTCCTGGTATCTGAACCAATTACGGCCGTTAGCCAAAGCGAGTTAGAGGACTGAGGACTGAAGTGTGGGTCAATCGTTGGTCGTAATCGTAATCGTGATCGTTGGTCGAATTTCGATTGCGATTACGATAGCAATAGCGATAGCGATTTGAAGCTGACAGCTACAAGCTGATAACTGATAGCTACCTTACAGGAGTTGAAATAACGATGAAGATTTTGATTGCCAGTTCTATTTATCCCGACGCCATCGCTCAACTGAAGGAGCGGCACGAAGTGATCTGCGCCTTTGGCGCTGGCGAAGAGGAGCTGAAGGCCCGCATAACGGGCTGTGAGGCGCTGATCTTCCGTAGCGGCGTCCAGATTACGGCCGACGTTATGCGCTGCGCCCCTGACCTGCGGTTAATCCTGCGCGCCGGTTCGGGCATAGATAACATAGACCTGGATTACGTCCAGGGGAGGCAAATTACCCTGGTGCGTATTCCAGGCCCGGGGGCCAAGGCCGTGGCCGAGATGAGCTTTGCCCTCATGCTGGCCCTGGCCCGCAACGTCCTGACGGCCGACCGGCTGCTGCGCCAGGGGCGGTGGGCCAAGCACGAGTTGACCGGCTACTTGCTGACCGGCAAGGTGCTAGGCATTGTCGGTGCCGGCAATATTGGCACGCGCGTCGGCCGGCTTGGCGCGGCCTGGGATATGGAAGTCCTGGGCTGTGTGGAGCATCCCACGGCCGAAGCAGCCGGACGGCTGGCCACATCCGGCATTCGCCTGGCCACATTCGCCGAAGTACTTGCCAGGTCCGATTTTGTCAGCATCCACGTGCCGCTAAAAGGAAGCACCCGCTATCTGATTAACGCCCAAAGCCTGGCCCGCATGAAGCCCGGCGCCTTCCTGATCAACCTGGCCCGGGGTGGCGTGGTCAACGAGGCCGCTCTCTACCAGACCCTGTGTGAAGGACGCCTGGCCGGGGCCGCCCTGGACGTTCACGAGCAGGAAGGGGAGGGCAAAATCTCGCCTCTGGCGGAGCTGCCCAACGTCATTCTGACCCCTCACATCGGGGCCGGCGCCATTGATAGCCAGCGAGAGATTGGTGAAATTATCCTGGAGACGATTGATTCCTTCGCCGCCAAAAGGGCCAATAAAGAATTGGCTTTCGACTGGGAAGTTGTACCGACACTATGAGTAATGAGTGATGAGTAATGAGTGTTTCTCAACACTCATTACTCATCACTTTCAGGAGTTTGTGATGAAGAAGACAACGCAGTTTAAGCAACTACTTTATTCCGATCAGCTCGAATTTATCCTGGAGGCCCATAATGGCCTCAGCGCCAAAATCGTGGAAGAGTCCGGTTTTAAGGGTATTTGGGGTAGCGGGTTGGCTATCTCGGCCGCCCTGGGTGTGCGTGACAACAACGAGGCCAGTTGGACCCAGGTCCTGGAAATGGTCGAGTTTATGAGTGACGCCACTTCCATTCCCATTCTGTTAGACGCCGATACCGGCTACGGCAACTTTAACAACATGCGCCGGCTGGTGCGCAAGCTGGAACAGCGGGGCGTCGCCGCCGTCTGCATTGAGGACAAGCTCTTCCCCAAAACCAACTCTTTCATCAACAGCGAGCTGCAGCCACTGGCCGACATCGAGGAGTTCGCGGGCAAGATTCAGGCAGCCAAGGACACCCAGGAAGACCCTGATTTCTGCGTAGTGGCCCGAGTCGAGGCGTTTATTGCCGGCTGGGGTCTGGCCGAGGCGCTTAAACGGGCAGAAGCCTATTACCGCGCCGGGGCCGACGCCATCCTGATGCATAGCAAGCTGCCGACGGCCGATCAGATTTTGGACTTTATGCACGAATGGCAGGACACCTGCCCGGTGGTGATCGTGCCAACCATGTATTACAACACGCCCACTGAGGTCTTTGCCGAGGCCGGAGTCAGCCTGATCATCTGGGCCAATCACCTGATCCGGGCCAGCGTGGCCGCCATGCAGCAGACGGCCTACCAGATTTATGAGGCCCAATCGTTGTTGCCGGTTGAGCACGAGATTGTCCCGGTAAAGGAGATCTTCCGGCTGCAAAACGCTGCCGAATTGAAAGCGGCCGAGAAACGATACCTGCCGGTTCGCGATGGCACATGGGCCAACGGCGGCAACGGGCAGAACGGCCGCCAGGGCGGGCACGTCTCCGACCACCAGGAAGAACAAGTCAAGGTAGACAGATGAAACAACAGGCCCTTAAACCAGCGGCCATCGTCGTCGGGCTTGATTGCATCACCGGCCTCCAGACAGCGCGCATCCTGGCCGGCCACAGCATCCCGGTTATCGGCATCGCCGGCAACCCGGACCATTTCTGCTGCCGGACCAGGGTCTGCCAGCGAATTCTGGTCGCCGACGTGAAAACAACCGACTTTATTGAGTTGCTTCAGGAACTGGGGCCACAGTTGCCACAAAAGGCTGTCCTTTTCCCTTGTATAGATATGAGCGTCCTGCTGATCTCCCGCTACCGCCGGCAACTGGAACCCTGGTATCACATAATCCTGCCGGAACCGGAAGTGGTAGAGATGTTGATGGACAAGATTGGCTTTCTCACCTATGCCCGAAAAACCGGCCTACCCGTCCCGGCCACCTTCCTACTCCACAACCGCCAGGAAGCGGAGGAAGCCGCCGGCCGTCTGTCCTATCCCTGCATCATAAAACCACCGATTAAGACGCCCCGGTGGCAGGCACAAAACCTCGCCAAGGCGTACATGGCAGCCAGCGGCGAAGAGCTACTGGCCCTCTACGACCGCTGCGCACCCTATGCCGACATCTTAATAGTCCAGGAGTGGATTGAGGGCACAGATGCCGACCTGTACTCCTGCAACTGTTACTTTAACGCTAACAATGAACCACTGGTGGCGTTTATTGCCCGGAAGCTTCGCCAATGGCCGCCCCACACAGGAACCAGTTCCCTGGGTGTGGAAGTCCGCAACGACATCGTCCGGCAAACGTCCCTGGCCCTGTTCCAGGGTATCGGCTACCGGGGATTGGGCTACGTGGAAATGAAGCGGGATAGCCGCACCGGCAACTACGCCATCATCGAGCCAAATATCGGCCGGCCCACCGGCCGCTCGTCCATCGCCGAGGCCGGTGGTGTGGCTTTGCTGTATACCATGTACTGCGATGCCCTGGGCCGGCCCCTGCCGGCTAACCGGCAACAAATGTATCGAGGAGCCAAGTGGATTTATTGGCGGCATGACTTTCAGTCGGCCCTGTATTACTGGCGGCGTGGCCAGCTTACGCTGGGCGACTGGTGGCGCTCCTGGCGCGGCCGCAAGGCCTGCGCCGTCTTCTCTTGGAATGATCCGGCCCCTTTCCTGGCCGACCTGGGCCAGAGCGTGGCTCTTTTCCTGGGCCTGGGCAAGAAAAAGTCCAGGGCCCACCGGGCGCCGGCCGTCCAGGGAGAGTCACGGGAGAGTGTAGGGGTCTAGGGTGTGGAAATGTGGGTATATGGATGTGTAGGAGGAGAGTTATGAAGATTGAGAAACCAATTATCATCGTTGGCACCGGCCGTTGCGGCTCGACCATGATGCACCGGCTGTTAGCCCGGCACGAAGACGTAGGCTGGCTCTCTACCTTTAACGAGGTCCTGCCCACGTTTGCCTGGCTGTCCGTCTTTTCTAACCTGTACCGCCTGCCCTGGCTCGGCCGGAAAATCAAGCATTTGCCTTTCTTTCCCAAGCCCTTTGAGGCTTACCGGTTTTGGGAGCATTACCTGCCCGGTTTCAGCCGGCGAGATAGACCGCTGACAGCCGAAGACGTTCCCGCCGAAGGCATTGCGCCGGTCCGGCGGGCCGTGGAACAGCTCTTGAAGTTCCAGAACAAAGATCATTTTCTCATCAAAGTGACGGGTTGGTCCCGCATGGCTTACTTTGACCGGATCTTCTCGGATGCCCTTTTTGTCTTCTTAAAGCGGGAACACCGTTCTGTCGTTAGTTCCTGGGTCCAGGCCGGCTGGTTAGACGTTACCAGCGGGCTGGACGAGGGATCGTGGCAGTGGGGCGAGGTTCCTGCCGATTACCGCCAGCTCTGGGAAGAACTGGGGCGCGGCCCATTGCTCTCGGCCGCCGTCAAAATCCAGATGGACCTGGACGACATTGAGCGTAACGTGACCCAGTTTCCAGAACGTTCTTATGAGTTGCAGTACGAGGAGTTGATCATGCAGCCAGAGCAGACGCTACGGCCGCTGCTGGCTTTTTGTGGTCTGGATTGGACACCACAATTTGAGCGAGTCGTCAAGGGCATGGCCTTCTATAACCCGGTCAATAAGTGGCGGAAGTATCTGTCAGAAGAGGAAGGCGACCTGATCCTTGAGTTTTTTGAACGTGCTAAGGAGCAGAAACAAGTTGCGGTCTACTTTTAAGAGACAAACCGCTGCTCTCATAATACCGAAACTGACGAAGGGCTGGCCGGCTCGTTGGATTGATTGGCAGGCTGGCGCAGAGGTCGTGCGATCGCGGCTCTTGTACAAATCTCTGGACGCCGCCATGACGGCCTCTTTGCGGCCGCGGCAACAACGCCGGGCTTATCTGCAAGCCATCTTGAATCTGAAATCATCTAATTACGAACGGGTGGCCGCCTGGATAAACCTGATGGATACGCTGATCCCGGGCTTTGCCCGGCGTGTTTCGGCCGGGCTGACTAACAGCAGTCGCTTCCCTTTTGCCAGTGCCGAGGTGCAACTGATGAGCTATGGCTCCGGGGCGACCGTTTTCCTAATAAAGCGGCCGGATGGGGACTGGGTCCTGAAAATATACCGGCGCTCCCTGGGTAAACAGGCTCACAGTCTGGCGCAAATTGCCCAGTTCTTCAAAGTCAAGTACGAGACAGTGTGTGCCTGGTACAACGGCCGCTTTAACCTGGTGCCCCTGGCCCACTTCCTGATTTTGCACGGGCCGATTTTTGGCAGCCCGGCGGCCGGCGTTTTGCAATCTTACATCCATGGCGAAAAAAAGGATTTCTTCCAGGATTGTAGCAACGCGGACCTGCTCCACCTGATGTGTACCCACGAGGGCTTGCGCGCCCAGTTCCTGTTTTTTACTGAACGGACTCTGGACATATACCAGCAGCATGGCCTATGCGTGGATTTCTTGGGGCGGGAAAACCTGATGCTGGTAAACGACGGCGGCCGCTGGCAATTGCTGGTGGTGGACAACGGTATTTTCAATCTGGAATCGCTCAGGCGCAGCGCGCCAGCAGTGTACGGCCAACTTACCGCTCGCCTGGAGCGGGTGAGTTATCTACAGCGAGAACTGACATGAAGCGCATTCCTTTGCCCCTATTTTTGATCCTGTTCCTGCTGGTAGCCACGTTCCTGTCGGCTATCCGGCAGCTTTCGGCCGCCGGCCGGCCGGCCCTGGCGGCCGTCGTGGGGGGCACTCCCACAGAGACGGATATACCCCAGCCCACCGACACAGGCACACCGCAGCCGACAGACACGGTTCCTTCTCAACCTGCGGACACTGAGACACCCCAGCCCACCGACACGGATATCCCAACAGACACGGCTACGCCATTGCCCACATCAACCCACACGCCAACGCCCGAGCCAACCGACACACCCCTACCACCTACTCACACGCCGACCTGGACACCACCACCTGTGCCGTCTGACACACCAACCTTCACGCCATCGCCCCAACCGACGGACACGCCAACCAGCACGCCAGAGCTACCCACGCCCACACCACCGTTGCCAACAGCTACGGCCACTGAGCCCGGACCAACCGACACACCATCGCCTACCCCTACGGCGACGGCAACCGGTGGGCCGCCATTTCACTTCCTCTTTTTGCCCACTCTCTTTTTCAACTTTTCAGCGGGTGAGCCCAATAATTTCTGCCAGGAGGCATTTACTATCTCACCGAACGTTATTTACAACTTCTATCCGAACGATCCTAACGACTGGTACTGGTTCCACTTGACCACTACCCGTAACTTGACCGTCCGGGTAGATAATTTTGTTCCCCTGGCTGGCCAGGTGGCTGTCTACAAAGGTAGCAACTGCAGTAACGCCGTTTTCCTGGGGAGCAATGGCAACTTTAGCACGACCAAGATCGTCGAGTTGGGCGTGCAGACGCAGGGCAGGTACTTCATCTATGTCAGCAATGACGGGGACTTGAACGAGGTAGTGCCTTACCAGTTGCAGGTGCAGTTTCAACCATCTGGTTAAGGTGTGAGAGGAAGCAGTGAACGGCAAAGAAAATGGCCGGTACGAATTAAACCGGCCGATTACGCAAACAAACGCAGCCGAGGTTTACCTGGCTCACGACCGGCACCAGGATTGCGTTGTGATCTTAAAGGTTCTGAAAGAGACAACCAGCCCGAACAGCGCCCTGGTCCAGGATTATCAGCGAGCCTGGAAAGCCGCCACTGGTCTAACCCACCCTTACATTGTCAAAACCCAGGCCCTGGGGC
>JAKEFB010000011.1 GCA_022616275.1 Chloroflexota bacterium | reverse complement strand
TTGCCGATACAACTGGCCCGGATCTCGTTGGTGGCCACGCCCCGGTTGATGACGTCGCTGTATTGGTACTGGCCGTCACCTGATAAATACTGGATCTGCTCGCTGCCGCTCTGGTACTTGCCGATGGCATAATAACCGTCGCCACTGACGACAAAAAGGTAGAAGTTTTCGGGGCTCTGGTAGCGGCAAATGACGCCGTAGGCGTTGTCGTCGGGGCCGCTCACCTGGCGGGCCTGGGTGGTGATAATGACGTCGTCAAAGCTGCGGCCGGGGTTGGCCCACCAGATCTGGCCCGGCTGGCTGGTGCTCAGCCGCAAGACCCCCTCCTCGATTTTGGCCGAAGCGCCGCTGCGGTCATAGAGGGTCCAGCCGCAATTTCTGCTCCCGTCAAAGTTGTCGTTCAGCAGCGTCCCTTCCTCGTTGCACGGCTCCGGCCCGGTCACCTGGTCCGGCAGGCAGCCGTTGAGCCAGACGGCCGCCAGTAACGACAAGCCCCATAACAACCATCGCTGCTTCATGGGTTTTCCTGCTCCTTCCCGGTCTCGTCCAGCATCCGGCGCAGCTCTTCAAGATCCTTGGACAGCTCCTTCTGCCGCCGCGAAACGACCAGATAGTAACCCAGTCCGGCCATCCACAACAGGATGATAATCACGACCAACACGGTGAAATTGTCGAACATTCAGCCTCTACCCTAAAACAAGTAGGATGATCTTGAGTTTACCTCAATGGCGATTAGCCAACAAAGCAATCATCGTCTTACAATACGGCACAGAGCAAAAAGCTTACGGCCCCAATGATAGAGGACCCGGCAATGATTACAGGCAATCCATTAATACCTGTTGAAAAGCGTACCCGCCCGACCATTGGCTTCCTGTCCGCCAACGTTCACATCGGCGCCTCTCGCGTCTTATGGCCCGGTGTGTTAGATGCCGCCCAGGCTGGTAATTTGAATCTGATCTGTTATCCGGGTGGTCGCCTCCAGGCCACAGAAGAGTTTGAAGCCGAACGCAACCTCATCTACCATCTTATAGATACTGCCCAGTTTGACGGACTGGTAAGCTGGACCTCAGCCCTGGCCGGAACCGTGACGCCAGAAGAGGTCGTGGCCTTTCATCAGCGCTACCGGCCGTTGCCTGTTGTCACTCTGGCGCTGCCCCTGGATTACGGTCTGACCGTGTCCATTAACGGCGATCAGGGCATGCGCGATCTGGTTTTCCACCTGGTGGACGTTCACAACTACCAGCGAGTGGCGTTGATTCGCGGGCCGGAGGGGCATCCCTATGCCACCGAGCGGTACCACGCTTTCCTCAACGCCCTCACCGAAAGGGGACTCTTGCCTGACCCGGCGCTTATCACGCCGCCAATGAGTTGGGAAAAGGGTTCCCAGGCGATGCACGTTCTGCTGGACGAACGCAGACTCCAACCCGGCGTTGACTTCCAGGCCGTAGTGGCCGCGAGTGACTTACAGGCTATCGGCGCATTGACCATGATGGCAGAGCGTGGTATCCGCGTTCCTACCGATGTGGCAGTGGCCGGCTTCAACGACATTGAGGAAGGCCGCCTGGTCAGACCTCCCCTCACCTCTGTCTCGCTGCCCTTTTACGACCAGGGTCGCCGCGCCGTGGAGATTTTGCTGGCTACCCTGGCCGGCGAAGAAGCTTCCGACCACCTCATCCTCGATTCCCGGTTATTGGTGCGGCAATCCTGCGGTTGTCCCTCCCGGTCGGTTACCCTGGCGGCCACGGACCGGGCCATCGGCGAGGTCCGTGATCCGAAAATCGCGCTGAGGCAGGCGCAAGAACAACTCGTCCCGCAAATCGCCCGCGTCATCAGCAGCCGGGGCGTGGCGACAACCTGGGCCAAACAACTGCTGAACGCCTTTTACAGCGAGGTCAACGGCCGGTCACAGGGGCAATTCCAAACCACCCTCAACGGCATGTTACAGCACGGGATCCTCGACGGCGACGAAACGGCCGCCTGGCAGGGGGCAATTTCCGTCTTACGGCGCGAGCTTCTACCGGCCCTCGACGGCCGGGCACAGCTACGTGCTGAAGACCTCTTGGGGCAGGCGCGGGTGGTTATCGGTGAGGCCGTCCAGCGGGCGCAAATTGCCCGCCAGTTGCAGGCTGAACAGCAAAACCGGGTCTTACGGGATATAGGCCAGGCTCTCATTACGGCCTTCGACGTGGACAAACTGGCCGGCGTGCTCACCGAACGCCTGCCCGACCTGGGGATTGCAAGCTGTTACCTGGCCCTTTACGACAACCCGGCCGCGCCGCTGGAGTGGTCGCGGCTGGTATTGGCTTATGACGAGCGCGGCCGGGCTGATTTGGGAGAGATGGGCCGCCGCTTTCCTTCTCGCCAGCTCATTCCTCCCGAGCTGCTCCCGGCTCGCCGCGCCAGCCTGCTGGTCGAACCGCTCCACTTCCAGGCTGAACCTCTCGGCTTCGTCGTCTTTGAAGTCGGCCCCCGCGATGGCGACATCTACGAGGTCCTCCGTGGACATATCAGCAGCGCCCTCAGGGGTGCGCTCCTCTTCCGTGAGGCCCACGAAGCCCGCCTGGCCGCCGAACGCGCCGACCAGATCAAAACCCGGCTTCTGGCCAACGTCAGCCACGAACTGCGCACCCCGCTCAATATCATCGTCGGCCACACCCAACGCCTCCTGGGCCAGCCGCCACCCGGTCTGACCAAAGATCTGGAGCACATCCAACACAGCGCCGAACATCAACTGCGTATCATTAACGATTTGCTCGACCTGTCGCGGGCGGAAATCAACGCCCTGGACCTCTACCCGGCGCTGCTCGACCCCAGAACTTTGATCGAAGAGGCCTTTGCCGCCTTAGCCAAAGACGCCCCGGCGTCCGGCGACGTGGCCTGGCAATTGAAATTGCCCGAGAGCCTGCCGCCAATCGAGGCCGACCCGGTGCGCCTGCGGCAAATTCTGCTCAATCTACTCAGCAATGCGGCCAAGTTCACCGGGCGGGGAGAGATCACCCTGGGGGCAGAAGTAGCCCGGCCGCATCTCCATCTCTGGGTGGCTGATACCGGCGTCGGCATTCCGCCAGAGCTGGTCGAGCGTATTTTCGAGCCGTTTGTCAGCAGCGAGCAGACCCAGCGCCACGCGGGAGGAATTGGCCTGGGACTGTCCATCACGCAGCATCTGGTGGCGTTACACGGGGGTCTCATTACCCTGGAAAGCCAGCCCGGGCAGGGCACGACCTTTCACATTTACCTGCCCCTGCCCGAGCCAGGCCAGTGGCGCGGCCAGGAGACCGGCCACGGCGATGAAAGCCTGGACCGCTCTCTGGTTACACCCGGTGGCGCCATCCTGTGGCTCGTCTCCCAAAAGGAGCCCCCGCCAGCAGAAATCGTCACCTTCAGCCAGAACCAACGATTGAGCATCGTGGCCTTAAAGCCCCAGGACGAGCTGGAGACTATGCTGGCGAAGGGTGCGCCGGCTGTAGTGGCCTGGGACATGGCGGGCGCGGCCGCGGGCGATTGGTTGCTCGTTCGCCGCCTGCACAACCACCCCCAACTGAGCCAGGTCCCTTTCATTTTGTACCAACAAGAAGCCAGCGGCGAGATCACGGCCGGACTCACCAGCCTCACCGTAAAAACGGCCGGCAGCCAGGCATTGTGGAAAGCCATTCGCCCCGCTGTGCCCCAGGCCACGTCCGGCTCAGTTTTGATTATAGATGACGATCCCCGGGCCCGGAAACTGGCCCGCGAAGTCATCGGCAAAGGCTTGCCCGGTTACACCATCCGCACCGCCGAAGATGGCCCAACCGGTCTGTCCGCCATGCTCGCCGACCCACCCAGCCTGGTGATTCTGGATTTGATCATGCCTGAGATGGATGGGTTTACCGTCCTGGATCGGATGCGGACAGATGAACGCACTCGACGTGTGCCGGTGGTGATTTTAAGCGGCCGCCAGCTTTCCCTGGATGATGTCAAACGCCTGGAACAGCATGCCTCTGTCACACTTCAGAGCAAAGGGCTACTGTCCGAGGACGAAATCATCGCCACCCTGCACCGCTCCCTCTTTGGCCAGGATACCCTGCCACCCCAAACCGGTGCCCTGGTCAAGCAGGCCATCGCTTACCTGCATCAAAACTACGCCCGTGCTCTGGCTCGCTGGGAAATGGCCGAGGGTATTGGCGTCAGTGAGGATTACCTGAGCCGCGTTTTCAACCAGGAGCTTGGCATTTCCCCCTGGGACTATCTCAATCGCTACCGCGTGGCCCGCGCCCAAGAGCTGCTCCGGCAAACCCACGACAGTATCAGCCAGATCGGCTACCGCGTGGGCTTCTCCGACCCGGCCTACTTCAGCCGCGTTTTCCGCCGCCTCACCGGCATCTCCCCCCGCGCCTATCGGGAGCAACCCAAACTGTAGAGCAAATTAGCAATTTGCCCGGCGGCTTGTTGTCATAGGCCGGGTTCCAGGCTGCCATTTAGTCGCTATTGTCCAACTCTTTCCCGCCAAAATCCAAACCCAACCCCATACAATTACCTTAGCTGCCTGCCGATACGTGCCGGTCACGTTATCCAAGGAGACGGTCCCATGAGCCTTGAAATCCCATCCGGCTTTTCCCCTTCGGCAACGGCCATAGCTGCGGCCGTGAGCGCCCCATCGTTGTCCTTGCGCCTCAAAAGCTTTGCCCGCGCCATGTGGCGCAGCCGCTGGCTTTACCTGTTGATGACCCCGTCGCTGTTGTACTTCCTGGTGTTCAAATACGTTCCGCTCTGGAATGCGCAGATCGCCTTCAAAGATTTCAAGCCTTTGCTCGGCGTGTCAGGAAGTCCCTGGAGTGGTTTTGAACATTTCCAAACCTTCCTGAACTCCTTTTACTTCGACCAACTCATCATCAACACCATTGTATTCAGCGGCGCCAAACTGATATTCGGGATGCCGGTGGCCATCATCCTGGCCCTGGCCCTGCATGAAACGTGGTTCAAGCGTTTCCGCACTGTCGTTCAGACGGTAGTCTACCTGCCCCACTTCCTGTCCTGGGTCATCATGTTCGGTATTTTGCTCATGCTCCTGTCACCCGGCAGTGGCCTGATCAATTCCATCATCAAGCAGTTTGGGGGCGACCCCATCCCATTCCTGACCTCACCAGAATGGTTTCGCCCGGTGGTCATCCTCTCTGACATCTGGAAGGAAACCGGCTGGAGCACCATCATCTATCTGGCGGCGCTCCTCTCCATCAGCCCCCACCTTTATGAAGCGGCCACAGTAGACGGGGCTAACTACCTGCAACGCATCCGGCACATTTCCATACCGGGGATTATGCCTGTTATTGTCCTGGTGACCTTACTCCGTCTGGGCAACATCCTCGACGCCGGTTTCAATCAAATCTTCGTCCTGTATTCGGTTCCGGTTTACAGCGTGGGCGACATTATTGACACCTGGGTGTATCGCCAGGGCATCTTGCAATTCCAATTCAGCCTGGCAACCGCCGTTGGCCTGTTCAAAGGCGCTATCGGCCTGATCTTGATCCTGGCTGCCAACCGTGTTGCCAGGCGCCTGGCGCAACAAACGCTCTTCTAGCCACGAGGTGTTCTGTGTATCAAACCAAAACCCGTGATGCCGTTACCTATCAAATCGTCGTCGCCATTTTTCTACTGTCGGTCTTAATCGCCGTCGTCGTTCCGCTCTGGCGTGTCATCGTCACCGCCTTCACCCCGCTAAACATCTACACTCGGGAGGGCGTGCCCTTCTTCCTCTCACCACTCGAGTGGACACCGACCGCTTTCGAGCAGCTCCTCAGCCACCCGCTCTTCCCCCGAGCGATGTTGAACAGCCTGATTATCACTTTATCAGGCACCGCCCTCAGCCTCATCCTCACGGTGCCTCTGGCCTATGGCCTTTCCGCGCGCTCCTTGCCCGGCCGCCGGATCATCATGCTCTTGATACTTTTCACCTTTTTGTTCCACCCTGGTCTCGTACCGACCTATCTGCTGGTGACGAAATTGGAGCTGACTAACACGTTCTTTGCCGTCACCCTGCCGCCCGCCATCAGTGTCTACAACACGCTGGTCATGATGAGCTTCTTTGAGGGTTTGCCGGAGGAGCTAAAAGAAGCGGCGCGCATAGATGGGGCGAATGAGTTGCAGGTATTGCGGCAGGTAGTCCTGCCCCTCTCTAAACCGATCTTGCTCACGATTGGGCTGTTTTACGCCGTCTACTTCTGGAATGAGTTCTTCACGCCCATTCTTTACCTGAATGACAATGACCTCATGCCGCTACCGGTGCTCCTGCGCAACATTCTCATTTCTGCCAGCTTCAATGAATACGTCGAGTTTAACGCCTTTAGCTCCACGTCCATCGAATCGTTGAAATCGGCCGCCGTGCTTATCACCATGTTACCCATGCTTTTGGTGTATCCCTGGATACAGCGTTACTTCACCAAAGGCACGTTGTTAGGCGCTGTCAAAGAGTAACTTAATCCTCAGACAATAAAAGGAGAAAGGAAGATGAAACGCAAGAAGATGGATTACTCACGGCCTGCCCTGCTCGTATTGATTCTGTGTGCCGCGTTGTTGGTCGCCTGCTCGTCGGGCAGTACAACGGCGCCAACTGCAGACACGGCCGAGTTGGAGGCAGCCCAGGAAACAGCCGCGAATGCCCAGGCCACGGCCGATGCGGCGCTGGCGGCGCTTGAAGCGGCCGCAGAAGGGGATGAAGAAGCCAGCGCCGAATTAGAAGCCCAACTGGCCGAAGCCCAGGCCGAACTGGCCGAAGCCGAAAGCGCCCTGGCCGAAGCCGAAGCGGAAGCCGAAGCGGCGGCCAATGCCCAGGCCACGGCCGAAGCCGAACTGGCCGCTATACCCGTAGACATCGAGCTGTGGGCCCTGGCTACTGTGACCGAGGCCGGCCCACCCCCCGATGACTGGATCGCCTATGACATCATTCTGGAAGAACTGAACATTGACCTGACGTATGTCATCATTCCGACCGGCGCCGATGGAGAAGCCAAGCTCAACGCCGCCGCCGCAGCCAACGAGCTGCCCGACTTCTTCCAGCTCGTCAGCGCCAGCAACGATAGTCGCGGCGCCCTGTTCCGCATGGTCGAACTGGGTCTGGTCGCCCCGGTCGAGGATTTGATGCCCCTCATGCCCCGGCGCGTCGAAACTCATTACAACGATCCGCTTCTCATTGACCTGGTGACGTTCGACGGCCACCAGTATGGCCTGCCCGAACTGCCTCCCCTGCCCAGGCGGGAGGGTCTGGTCATCCGCCAGGATTGGTTGGAGGCTCTTGGCCTTGAACCACCCACCACCCTCGAAGAAATTTACGAGGTCGCCGTCGCCTTTACCGAACAAGACCCCGATGGCAACGGTCAAAACGACACGTATGGTATTGGTGGTTTCATCAACGGCCAGGGGATCGGCACCCGCTTCGACTGGATATTTGGGGCCTACGGCGTACCCGGCGTCTGGAACTTCAGCGATCCGGCCAACTTCGGCCTCAACGTGCGCCAGCCTCAATACCTGGACGCGCTGGCCTATATGAAATCGTTGGTGGACGCCCGGGTTATCGATCCCGACTGGCCCACCCTCAGCCGTGATGAGTTCCGCGCCCGCTGGAAACAAGGCTCCTTCGGCATCATGTGGGAAGACTTCGCCGCTCTGACCAACCAGTCCAACTACGCCCCCTTCGACGAGAACTTCCCTGAAGGCGAATGGATTTCGTTGCCTGCGCCCACCGGCCCCGGCGGTGACGCTTCCTACGGCGTCTACACCGGGCGGGGAAACATCTTCGCCGTATCGCAACAGGCTGCGGACGCCGGCAAGGGTGAAGCCATTGCTCGCCTGCTGGAATGGATGGCCACCGACGGCTACTACCTGCTTGGTTTTGGCGAGGAAGGGGTGAACTTCGTCTTCGACGCCAACGGCAACATCTCCACCGAAGGCCTTGACCCAACGCAGGCCTACACTGCCCCGGAACGGCAACCATTCACCCAGATGCGGAACCAGTTGATCTTCTATAACACGCAGGAAGAGATCAATGCCCGCTACCCAACCTACCAGACGTTGAATGGCCGTACGATGGAGCCAATGATCTTTCTGGGGTTCTTCCAGAACCAGCCCTGGGTAGACGGCCGTGGCATCCAGGTCATCCTGCCCCCCGCCAACGCTGCCGACTTCGACCGCTTCTACAATGAAGGTCTGATCCAGTTTGTTCTGGGACAGGTAGAGCTGAACGAAGAGAACTGGGCCGCCTACCTGGCTGGACTAGATGGCCTGGGCGCAGTGGAATATGAAGCCTCGGCCAGACAAAGTCTGGTAGATGCCGGGCTCCTCGAAGAGTAAGGGTTTTTCTCCTCCATTCCCGGTCAGCGCCAGAAACCGGTTCTTCTGGCGCTGGCCGGCCACAACGTCAGTGATGCCGGCGCTTTACCTGACGACCTGACCGGCGAGTCAGAAGAAGGAGCAACGGAACCATGCAACCTGGCGCCTTGAGCCAACCGGCCGTAGTTGCCGCAACGCCCTGGTCTTTGCGCATCGCCGCTTCAGCCCTGAGCCGTTACACTCTGTCTGAAGCCAGATGGCACTACACGGATGGCCTGCTGTTCAAGGGTATCTTCCAGCTATGGCACCTCACCGGCGACGACCGTTATTGGCAAAACCTGGTCGCCTACGTGGATCGTTTTGTAGACGCTTCAGGGGGGATCAGGAGCTATACCTTGGAAGAGTACAACATAGACCAGATCAATCCCGGCAAGTTACTCTTCCCGCTCTATCGGGTGACGGGTGAGGAACGGTATCGCCGGGCGATCTGGCTTCTGCGGGAGCAATTGCGTAGCCACCCTCGCACCCACGAGGGCGGCTTCTGGCACAAAAAGATCTATCCCTACCAGATGTGGCTCGACGGTATCTACATGGGGGCACCGTTTTACGCCGAGTTTGCGGCCGCTTTCGACGAGCCGGCCGCCTTTGACGATCTCGCCTTTCAAATCATCGCCCTGGAAAAACACACCAGAGAGCCGCACACGGGCCTGCTTTACCACGCCTGGGATGAAAGTCGCCAGATGCCCTGGGCCAATCCCGCGACTGGTTGCTCGCCCCATTTCTGGGGCCGGGCCATCGGCTGGTACGTGATGGCCATTAACGACGTTTTGGACTTTTTCCCGCCACAACATCCGGTTCGCTCGGAATTGATCGCCATTCTGGAGCGTGCCCTTTCGGCCGTGGCCCGCCTGCAGGACAAAGCCACCGGGCTGTGGTGGCAGGTGCTCGATCAGGGTGACCGGCCGGGCAATTACCTGGAGGCGTCCGGCACCAGCATGTTTATCTACGCCATCGCCAGGGGGGTGCGTAACGGCTATCTCGACTCCGGCTGGCTGCCCGTTGCCGTCAGGGGGTTTAATGGGTTGCTCAATCACCTGGTGACGCTAGACGACGAAGGCCGGATTGACTTACATGGTATTTGCTCCACGGCCGGGCTGGGCGGCAATCCCTACCGCGATGGCTCGTTTGAGTATTACGTGGGTGAACCCGTCATCACCAACAACCTGCACGGTGTCGGAGCGTTTCTCAACGCTGCCATTGAGCTGGAAAGCGCTTTGACCAGCAATACCGGAGTGTGAGTAAAACTATGTCTTATTTTGAAGCTGTCCCGACCCAAAGTGGTCTCAATCAACTGCCCAGTAACCCCTGCAAATTGCTGGATTTTCACCTGCTCTCCCTGGCGGACGGCCAGAGTTACAGCGGGAAGAGCGCTGATCGCGAGGTGCTGGCAGTCATCCTCGGTGGCCAGGGCACGTTCATCGTCAATGGCCAACCATTTGGGAAAGTCGGCGGCCGGGCCGGCGTCTTCTCCGGCAAACCCCATTCTGTCTACATTCCCTGCCGGGCCAGCTACACTATCACCGCCCACGGCCCTTTGGAAGTGGGGCTCTGTAGCGCCCCCAGTGACCTCGAAGTCGAGCCGTATGTCATCCTACCGGCGCAGGTCACTTCTGGCGTATGGGGGGCGGCTAATTTCTCCCGTCACTTCCACCAGATTCTTACCGAGGCCGGCCAGCCCGATTTGCCCGCCGCCCGCCTCATTGTCGGCGAGACCTACACCCCATCGGGCAACTGGAGCACCTACCCGCCGCACAAACACGAGGTGGACAACCTGCCCCGCGAGGCATACCACGAAGAGATGTACTTTTTCAAGGTCAACGCGCCTGATGGCTTCGGCATGGCCCGTTTTTACACCAATGAAATAGACACCGGCTACGTCGTGCGCAACAACACTGTCCTCATGATCCCCCACGGCTACCACACTGTCGTCAGTGCGCCGGGCTATACCACCTACTACTTATGGTTCCTGGCCGGGCATCATCGAGTGCAGGCGGTTGCGGACGATACCAATGTCGGTTGGGTAGGTCGCACCGTGCCGATGCTGCGGGATTTGGGACACTAAACCAGGAGCGTGGCTCAATGGCGCTGGAACTGTTTCGTCTGGATGGACGAGTAGCGCTGGTCACAGGCGCAACGGCCGGACTGGGCCAGACCATGGCGGTTGCCCTGGCCGGAGCGGGCGCAGACATCGTTTCCCTGGGGCGCCGGCCGGGTGATGAGACTGGAGATCGGGTAACCGGGCTGGGGCGACGGTTCAGCCATATCTGCTGCGACCTCGCGGCCGCAACCGTCACCGATCTTCAAGATGTGATCACTCAGGTACTCTTCCAGATGGGGCGGCTGGACATCCTGGTCAACAACGCCGGGATCATCCGCCGTGGCCCCGCCCTGGAAATTAGTGAGGCCGATTGGGATGAAGTGCTGCAGGTCAACCTGAAAGCGCTCTTTTTTCTATCACAAGCGGCCGCGCGCCAGATGGTGCAACAAGGAGGTGGCAAGATCATCAACATTGCCTCGATGCTTTCCTTCCAGGGTGGCGTCAGGGTTCCGGCCTACACGGCCGCCAAGAGCGGCCTGGCCGGCCTGACCCACGCCCTGGCGAACGAGTGGGCCAGACACAACGTCAACGTCAACGCTATCGCCCCGGGCTACATGGCCACCGACAACACCGCCGCCCTAAGGGCCGACGCCGGGCGTAACCAGGCTATCCTGGAGCGTATCCCGGCCGGTCGCTGGGGAGTGCCCGGCGATCTCAGCGGAGTCGTGATTTTCCTGGCGTCGCCAGCTTCCGATTATATGCACGGGGCTATCGTGCCCGTGGACGGCGGCTGGCTCAGCCGGTAATAAGAGGAGAAAACCCATGCGTATCTTCAGAACGATTATGATTATGATCTGTTCGGTCGCCCTCGCCGTGGCGGCTATATCGGCCATGGCTTCGGAAGAACGAGACCTGGGGCGCGAAATACTGGCGACTAACGACGGTTGGGCGTCATTCGCCACCGGAACGACCGGCGGCTCACTGGCAGACCCCAGCCAGGTTTACACCGTGACGAACCGGCAGGAATTAATTGCCGCCCTCAATAATGGGGTCTACCCGCCGCCGTCGTCGTCGCCGTCCAACACGCCCAAGATCATCTACGTGGGCGGCACGATTGACGCCAACGTGGACGACAACAACGAGCCTCTGGCCTGCGAAGATTACTACCGCGATGACTATACCCTGGAAGCCTTTCTCGCCGCCTACGACCCGGCCGTCTGGGGCCGGGATGAAGCGCCGAGTGGGCCGCTGGAAGACGCACGTATAGCCTCTCGCAACGCGCAGCAAGATCGCGTCAGGATCAGGGTCGGCTCCAACACCACCATCGTCGGGCTGGACAAACAGGTAACGATTCGCGGTGCATGGCTGGACATTCGCGGCAGTTCGACCGCCAACCGCACCAATATTATCATTCGCAACATCACCTTTGAGGATACCTACGACTGCTTCCCGGCCTGGGATCCAACTGACGGCGACCTGGGGGCATGGAACGCCCTGTATGATTCCATTTCCCTGCGCAACAGCGATCACGTCTGGATTGATCACAATACCTTCCTGGACCGTGAGACGGCCGACAGCACGCTGCCCGATTACTTTGGCGTGTTGTACCAGGTACATGATGGGCTGTTGGACATCACCAATGCCTCTGATTTCGTAACCGTCTCCTGGAACCGCTTCGTGAACCATGACAAGGTCATGCTCATCGGCTCATCCGACGGTGCGAGCGCGGATCGAGGCAAGTTGCGCGTGACCCTGCACCACAATTTATTCGAGAACCTGGGCCAGCGGGCGGCGCGCGTTCGTTTCGGCCAGGTCCATATCTACAACAACTACTACCAGATCGGCAATGCCTCTAACTATGTCTACAGTTGGGGCGTGGGTATTGAGTCGGCCATTTACGCCGAGAACAACTTCTTCTGGGTCAACCCAAGCACCGGCATCACCCCCGACCAGTTCATCGAGCGCTTGAACGGCACGGCCATCCACGAGTCGGGAACGCTCCTCAACGCGCCCTCACAATCAGGCCATCAGGCTATTGACGTGCTGGCCGCCTACAATGCCGTGAATGATCCTGACCTTTCCGGCGCTGTGGGTTGGGCGCCAACGCTTTTCCTCGAGATAGAGGATACCCAGGACGTGCTCCCCGCGGTGCAGTCCGGCGCGGGACCTTTCAATTGGGACTAAGCCCCTATTTGTTTTAGAGCGTAGTGCGTAGCCGGCAAAATACGCACTACGCTCTATACAGGGAGCCATCCTTTTCCAAAACCACACTTTCCCGGTACAATCGTGCCAGGAAATTCAGATGAATAGTATCCAACCGGGACAAATGCTGGGCCCATATCGGGTCATCGAGCAGGTCGGCGAGGGCGGCATGGCCACCGTCTTCAAAGCCTACCACGCCGCCGTGGACCGGACCGTGGCCCTCAAGATCCTGCCCCGCCAGTTGGCCCAGGACCCCGAATTCACCGGCCGTTTCCGCCAGGAAGCCCGGACCATCGCCAACCTGGAACACCCTCACATCCTGCCTGTCTACGACTACGGCGAAAGCGACGGCTACACTTACCTGGTCATGCGCTACCTCGACGCCGGTACGCTTCGCGCCCGCATCGCCTCGGCCGCCCGGACCGGCGGGCTGCCCCTGGCCCAGGTGGATCACTTTTTCTCCCAGCTCGCCGACGCCCTCGACTACGCTCACGGCCGCGGCGTCGTCCACCGCGACGTCAAGCCGGCCAACGTCCTCATAGACGCCCGCGGCAGCACCTTCCTGACCGACTTCGGCATCGCCCGCCTGGTCGAGAGCACCTCCAGCTTCACCGGCACCGGCGCCCTCATCGGTACGCCTTCCTACATGAGCCCCGAACAGGGCCAGGGGGTCAGGGTTGACCACCGCTCCGACATTTACTCCCTGGGCGTCATTCTCTACGAAATGATCACCGGCCGCGTTCCCTTCCAGGCCGAAACCCCGGCGGCCGTCATCTTCAAGCACGTCTACGAGGCGCTGCCCCTACCCTCCAGTCTCAAGCCCGGCCTCAACCCCCGCCTGGAGCAGGTCATCCTCAAGGCCCTGGCCAAAAACCCGGCCGACCGTTTCGCCACCGCTGCCGAATTTCTGGCCGCCTGGAAAGAAACGTTGAGCGCGCCGGCCGTTTCCACCGTTCACCCGCCCGCGCCAATCGTTGCCGCCCTGGACCTGGACCCAACTAACGTCCAACCGGCCGCCGCAGCGCCGCCGGCCGTGGCCGACAGCGGCCGCCAACCCTTATCGTCAACGACTGATCGGCCTTCCGCCAATTTGGCTACGCAACTGGCATCCGCGCCTACGCCGGAACCGTTGCCGACCGTGGTGGAAAGCGAGAGAGTGGCGCAGCGCCCCCAACCTTCGGGCGATCCGGCAACGCAAGTCACGCCTACGCCCCGGGCCGGGCGACGGCCGGCCCGGGCCATCCTTCTCATCGGCGGCATTGTCGCCGGGCTGGCCAGCCTGCTAATCCTGGCGGCCGTCGTCATTTTCGCTATTAACCTGTTCAGACCGCAGACTGATATCCCGACCCGCGCGAGCGATTCCGAACCGGCCGGGCCTGGCGATGCCGAATTTGCCCCTATCCTTCTCGGCCGTGAGCTACCTCCTGCCACGCCTGACGACCTCCAATGGACCTCCTGGGGAGCGGCTAACCTGGTCAAGGCCATCGCCATCCACGGCGATGAAATGGTGGCCGGCGCTCAGGGCAGCCTGTCCATCTGGGACCGCCGCGACGGCTCTCTCCTTCACCTTTTCACCATCAACGACGGCCTGCCCGGCCCCGAAATTACCGCCCTATGGGTGGACGACGACGGGACGATTTGGGCCGGGGCCGACGCCGGCGTCGGCCGCTACGACCCGGAACGCCAGGAGTGGCAAACGTATACCGAAGCCGACGGCCTGGGCAGCCAAACTATTCGCGCCCTGCTGCGTCGCCGCGACGGCACACTCCTGGCGGGTTCTATTTACGGCGGCGCCGGTTCTGGCCTTAACCTCTTTGACGGTGAAACGTGGTCCGTTTTTCCTGGCTTCCCCTCGGGTGTTTCTGACCCGGACCGCCAGCTCGACACGAACGTCCGGGCGCTTGTGGAAGACGACGACGGCGTTTTGTGGGTGGGCACGGATAACGGCCTCGGCCGCTACGACGGCGAAAACTGGACCCGCTTCTCGACTGAGGACGGGCTGCCCAGCAACGAAATTACCACCCTCTACGCCAGCGACGATCGCATGCTGGGGGTGGGCACGACGGCCGGCGTGGCCGGTTTCGACGGCGAAGCTTTCGAGGTCGCCGAAGAATTAGCCGGCAACTCCATCTTCGGCCTCCTTCAGGACAGCCAGGGCCACTACTGGGTGGCCGGCCGCGAGCCTGGCCTCTCCCGCTTCGACCCCGGCAGCGAAGAGTGGGAGTTTTTCCCTGATACCAGCTACTGGTACAGCCCGGTCGAGGACGAAGACGGCAACCTTTATTTCGGCGCGAACGGCGTGGCCCGCTATGACGGGCAGGCGTTTACCAACTGGCTCGTCCCCAACGTGCCCCTCCAGGGCGGCTACCAACGCATCCTGGCCGCCCCGGACGGCGCCCTCTGGTTCGGCGAGTACGCCCTGAGCACCGACATCTTCAACCCGGAAACCGGGCAATGGACGCCGTTCGAGGGCCTGCCCTGCTGCCCTGTCCCCCTGGCCTTCGACACCCAGGGCCGCCTGTGGGCCGGGGACAGTGGCCTGGTCTGGATCGTAGACGGCGACCAGCAAATGCGGATCACGGCTGACGACGGCCTGCCGGCCGAGGCGTTTGTCTGGGATGTAGATTTCTTTACCGACGGCGGCGCGTCCATTGCCACCGAGGCCGGCTGGGCTATCTGGGACGGCCAGCGTATTTCTATCCTCCGTACCCCGGCCGACGGCTCCGGGATGCCCTCAGAGCGGGTTTATACAGTTCTGGTGACGGCCGATCAAATCTCCTGGCTGGGGATGGACCTTGGCCTCAGCCGGCTGGACCGCGACCACAACTGGACCCATTACACGATCGGCAACCCCTTCGGCGAAACAATGGAACGGATTACCGATATAGCCGAGGACGCCGGCGGGGCGATCTGGGTGACGACCAGCGGCGACGGTATCTACCGCTTCGACGGCGACCAGATAGACCATTTCGAGCGGGACAACCCGGCCGTCGAGTTGCTGTCCAATCACGTCACCGGTGTGACCATCGCCCCGGACGGCACGCTCTGGTTCGGCTTCAGCTATGACGGCGCCGGCCACTTCGACGGCCAGAACTGGACCTTCTACCGCTGGGAGGACGGCCTGATTATCAACGACGTCAGAGACATTTTTGTAGACGACAGCGGGGCCGTCTGGTTTGCCACCAGCGGGGGTGTGACGCGGTATCGGCCGTAGTCATCATTGGCCTGGGTTGCCCGCCTTTCGCCTCACTACCCTTATCAATCCATTCACTACTACAAGGGCAAGTGCCCCAAGCACGACGATGGGTACAAAGCAAACGGGGAAATAGAGCCGAATGCCGTTGAATAAGGTCGTTTCATTGCGGGGGTTGGCCGGGACAGAATTCCCCTGGGCGTCTACGCACGTCACCGACAGGGTGCGCTCCCCCGGTTCGTTGTAGGTGGTCTGGTACCACTCGCCCTCGAGTTGGCTGCCGGCCGGGCAGAAGACCCGGCCGGCGTAGCCGGGGCTATGTAAGGGGGCGGTCAGGGTGGCCAGGCAGGCCAGGGGGACGGCCGCCAAGCCGGCGATGACCAGCAGGAGAAGGGATTGGGCAGCGCAACCAGTTATTGCTTTCATCGAGACTCTCTTGAAAATAGATCTTGACCTTCATCGTCCAACAGTGAGCCTATGGCTCAACGCCAACTCCTTGATGTTTGTCAATGTGAATTTGTCGGCTGCCGAACGCCTCCCGTATAAGCTGCTTGCGGATCAGCAAGTTAAGCACACCGTTCAATCCGGTTGAGCCTTATAATATTGCCCAATTGTTTAACCCCGTCTACGAAACTTTGCTTCATCTGAAATCCTACCCAAGATGTCATCAGGAGTAACTTGTTTTAACTCGCTCATCCATTGTTCTTGGTATGGTGCTAATCTATCGCGCAGTTCAAAACAAGAAAATCTCTCGCTAGGGTCTCCTCTAAGCAGAACAAAAGACGACTTCAGGGAATGGCTGGAGTGTAATTTCAGCCTATTTACAGCGGTTCCTACCTCCGGTGGAGACAATTCATCATTATCGTTCCAGATAGCGATAATACCCTCGGTACCTGCCTGTCTGAACTTGTTCTCAATTTCAGTGAAGATCTTCTGTATGTCTTTTATCGGATCACCATATGGTGGGAATACATATGTTTCTGGAACTTCATCTGGTAATGGCTGTAACCTTTGGCCTGGTGAAAAGGGTCCAGGAGCACGAAATCGCTTTATCTCGACAATAGAGCTATAACCATCTTGTGTGATTCTCAAATCTGGATTAGATGAGGCTTCTTGTTGGTTTGACAAAGGTTCAATTTCAACTTGGAAGCCGAGTTGTGCGAAAATTACAGCATATTTAATTTCAGTGAGCGTGTCCTTTAGCTGTTCTGTATCCCGCACATTCGCAATAGTATCAAATTTTCGACTGGCACCAGGCGTTGCTTGGATAACTTCGAAGCACCTGCGCCAAGCTGGTATTTCGTTACCAAAGTTCCAACCACCCAAACTCGTTTTCGGGAGTCTCAGTTCTAGGTTTTTTAGCGCTTTCTCCAAAATTTCTTCAACTCTCATAGAGGTTTACGCGAGCCGCCTAACATTTATTACCCTGCGATCGTTGCAGGGTAATCACTTCTTAATAATGCTAACCTGCACTCTCAAGAGAGCAAGAACTTGACTGCTTCACGCCAGCGAATTCCACAACGGCTCGATCACACCCTTCTCGTCCTGGTTAGATCCGCTCAAGCCAACCACCGAGTCGACCGCACACGTGGGTCAGGCGCGCGCTATTGGCGCTACAGCGTTCTTGCGTGTGACTACATTTAGCCAGAACTCGTTGAACCTGGTTCCGTTTACTCGCGTGACTACTTTTGTGGGTTTTCCGCTGTTGTCAACGCTTTGATAGAGCCAACCGTCCTTGATTTCCAATTTCAAGGGGATTTCACGGATCTCTACCCCTTCATTCCAACCCAGCGCAATGGCGCAAGCGAGAGGATCGTGCTGGAAATTGATGGTGTCGGCCGGCAGACCCGGGCACGTCCGGCCGTATTGGGCTTCGTAGTTCTCGTCCCTGGCAAAGGCCTCGGCCTGCCTGGCGATGAGTTGGGCCAGCGGCCCGGCCTGTTTCAGCGTTGGTAGATAGGCTCTTCGGAGGGAGGTTTCGGCGGTGACGGATAGGGGAACGAGTGTGGGGCTGGAGCACTGGATGACGGTTTGGGCTGATTGAACGTCAACCTGGACGTTGTAGTCCATGTCGTTGCCCCAGGGCGGGAAGCCTGCCCGGGGAGGGAAGACGTAACCGCCCATGAGATAAAGCCTGGCGTGGCCCAAGATGCCCGAGGAGCGCTTTTCTAACAGGGCCAGATTGGTGAAGGGGCCAACGGCAGCGATGATCGCGCCTTGCTCAATGCTGCGTTCGAGCAAGGAGAGGGCCTGATCGAGTGAGGTCGGGGCGGGCGGCACCGGCTCGGGCCAGTAGACGGCTTCGTCGGGCAAGCCCGGCCGGGAGCGATAGCAATCGAGGGAGACATCTGCCCCGGCGGCGACGGGGATGTCTTGCCGGCCGGCGAGTCTCAAGGCGTAGCGGGTATAGCCGGCCCGTCTACCCTGATCGTCGGCGACTGTGGTGACGGCGAGCAGTTCAACGGCCGGCCAGTTGAGCACCATGGCCAGGGCGCACAGATCATCAATGTCACCCCCTAAGTCGGTATCAAGATGCAGCTTGAGCACTAATGTTGCCTCCAGGCCCTGTTACTCGCGCGTTAGATATCGGCGGCCAATGCCTGCGTGAGGTAGGCGGCCGGTACCTCTTGGCATCCGCTCGTGTTCTGGCCTGACCACAAGGGCGAGAAATCACCGGAGCCCTGGCTTTCGGCTTTGGCGCGTAAGGGAGCCATGGCCGCGATGGCTAAGGGAAAGGCGGGCGTAGCGGTGCTGATCGGGCCAAGCTCCTTCATAATGTAGTTCACGATGCCGCGCGCGGGCCGGCCGGTGAAAAGGTTCGTGAGCGCCGTGTGGCGGGCGGCCTCACTTTTCAGCGCGGCGCGATGCACTGGGCTGGTGGTGGCCTCAGGGCAGAGTAGATAAGCCGTCCCAACCTGTACGCCGGCCGCGCCAAGCGTCATCGCAGCGGCAACGCCCTTCGCATCCGCGATACCGCCAGCGGCAATGACTGGTAGCCTGACCGCCTGCACAATTTGCGGCACCAGCGCGAACGTGCCAAGTTGGGTAGTGGGGTCGTCCGACAAGAACATGCCGCGATGGCCGCCGGCCTCCAGACCCTGGGCAATAATGGCATCGGCCCCCTGTGCTTCGAGCCAACGCGCCTCTTCAACGGTGGTTGCCGAAGAGAGGATCTTCGCCCCCCAGGCTTTTACGCGGGCCAACAATTCGGCCGATGGTAAACCAAAATGAAAGCTCACCACCGCGGGCTTGAATTCAGCCAGCACAGCGGCGGCTTCGGGACTGAAGGGCGTACGCCCCGGCCCGGCGGGAATGGTGTCTGGGTTGATGCCAAACTTTTCGTAATATGGCGAAAGCGTGGCCCGCCACACTGCTTCACGCTCAATACTGGGCGTGGGCGGTGTATGGCAAAAGAAATTCAAATTAAATGGCCTGGCAGTTTGTGCCTTAATCGCCGCCAGTTCATTACGCATGGCGTCAAGAGTAAGCAGGGCACAGGGGAGTGAGCCCAGCCCGCCCGCATTGGATACCGCTACCGTCAGCGCGCTGTCTTGCACACCTGCCATCGGCGCTTGAATGATCGGTAACTCCAGGCCCAGAAGTTGTTGCAAGGTCATCGTAATAATATGTTAACCTGCGCTTTCAGGAGTGCAAGAGCTTGACTGCTTCACGCCAGCGAATCCCACAGCGGCTCGGCCGTTCCCCTCTCGTGGTTCTCATAGCGGGCCATGACAAAGAGGGCGTCGGAGAGGCGGTTGAGGTAGGGCAGGACGTATGGCCCCACTGCTTCCGTCCGGGCCAGGGTGACGACCTCCCGCTCGGCGCGGCGGCAGACCGTTCGGGCAACGTGTAATCGGGCCGCGCCCGGCGAGCCGCCCGGCAAAATGAAGTTCTCCAACGGCCCGACGACGGCCGTCAGCTCGTCCATCAGCGCCTCCAGCGCCGCCACGTGGCGGGCCTCCACCTGCGGTATCTGGTAGCTCTTCTTGTCCTCCTCGGTAAAGCACAGGTCCGACCCCAGGTGAAACAGCTCATTCTGAACCACCGGCAACACCTGGGCCAGGCGCGGCGCCAACCCCCCGGCCAGCGCCAGGCCAATGGCCGAGTTCAGCTCGTCTACCGTGCCATAAGCCGCCACGCGCGGCGAGTCCTTGGCCACCCGCGTCCGGCTGCCCAGCGCCGTCGTCCCATCATCCCCCTTCCTCGTATAAATCTTCGTCAATCGCGGCATTTCTAACTCCAATAGGACTGAGTGCTGAGGACTGAGTAGGCAAGTGGGCAAGTGACTTACCGGCCGGCCACTCGTTCACTGGCAGACCTGGATAGTTGCCCCTGGCTCACTCCTTCCTCGCCTTTCCACACAACCACACAGCTACACAACCACCAAGCGACCGAAGGTCGCCCTACACCCCTACACCCAGCCCGGCCAGGGCATCCTCGACGGTGAGCCAGCCCCGGTCGGGGAAGAGGCGGGCTACCTGAGGGGCGAAGAGCGGCGAGGCGTTCAGCACCCCGGCCGCCGGGCCGGCGGCAATGATTTCGCCCTGGCTCAAGACGATGACCCGGTCAGCGACGCGGGCGGCCATCTCCACGTCGTGGGTCACTAATAATAGCCCCATCCCGGCCGCCTGCCAGCGCCGCCACAAGGTGATCAGCCGCCGCTTGGCCGCAAAATCCAGCCCCCGCGTCGGCTCGTCCAGCAGCAGCAGCCGGGGGGCGGTGACCAGCAGCGAACCCAGCGCCACCCGCTGCCGCTGGCCCACCGACAGGTCGCGGGGATAGGCTTCTTCCAGGCCGGACAGCCCCAGCTCGGCCAGCAGCCCGGCCGGCGGCAAGGCCAGGTCGCCCTCGGCCAGCCCGTGGTTGCGCAGCGTCACCTGCAACTCCTCCAGCACCGAATCGGCAAAGAGCAGGTCGTCCGGGTTCTGGGGCAGATAAGCCACTTGCCGGCAAATCTCCACCAGGCTCATCTGCCGCGCCGGCCGGCCATTAATCGTCACCTCGCCCCTGGCCGGCGACAACAGCCCGACCAGGCACTTCAGCAACGTGCTCTTGCCCGACCCATTGCGCCCCATCAAAGCCACCGCTTCCCCCGGCCGGACCTCCAGCTCCACCCCCCGCAAGGCCGGCCGGCCGTTATAACTAAACTGCAACCCCCGCGCCTCTACCAAGGGAACAGGACTGTTCCGAGTTGGCCTGGCCAACTCCATTCCCTGTTCCGAGTTGGCCTGGCCAACTCCATTCCCTGTTCTCTGTTCCCTGTTCCCTGTCCCCTCTACAAACCGCAGGCCCTCCTTCGTCGTCAAGGGCAGCGGCTGCCAGCCCAGGGCCAGGGCCAGCCGGGCCAGCGGCGGCGCTTGCAGCGGCGGGACCTGGGCCAGCGCCTGCCGCACCGGGCCATCCACCACCACCCGGCCGCCCTCCAGATAGACCAGCCGGTCAGCGTAACGAACGATCCTGTCCAACCGGTGCTCCACCAGCAAGATGGTCAGCCCCAGCTCCTCGTTCAGCCGGACCAACGCCTGTAGCACGTCCGTGGCCGATTGCGGGTCAAGCTGGCTGGTCGGCTCGTCCAGGGCCAGGATGCGCGGCCGCAGCGCCAGGGCCGAGGCAATGGCTACCCGCTGCCGCTCGCCGCCCGATAGTGTGGCCAGCGGCCGGTCGCGCAGCCCGGCCAGCTCTAACAGGTTCAGCACTTCCTCGACCCGCAGCCGCATCTCGGCCGGGGGCACGGCGGCGTTCTCCAGGCCAAAGGCAATTTCCACCTCTACCGTCTCCAACACTGCCTGGGCTTCCGGGTCCTGGAAGACAAAACCGACCACCCGGCTAAGCGGCCGCGGGCCGTCCTGGATGGGGTCGCAGCCGTCCACCGCTACCCGGCCGGCAATAGCCCCGCCGCTAAAATGAGGGGCCAGCCCGTTCAGGCAGCGCAGCAGCGTGGATTTGCCTGCCCCGGAAGGGCCGGCCAGCAGGACAAATTCGCCCGGTTGGATAGCCAGCGATACGTCGTGCAGCGCCGGCCGCCGGGCATGAGGATAGGTAAAGGTCAAATGGTCAATTGCAATCATAGCCATAACGCCGGCAAGACCAGCGCCGCCAGGGCCAGGCCAATGAACGGGTCAAAAGCCGGCATGTGGACTCGCGGGTATGGAGAATAAGCCAACGTACCCTGGGCGACAAATGGCCAGGGCAGCAAGGCCACCAGAAGGGGCAGCAACGCTACCGCCACCAGGAGCGAATCGCGCGGCCGCCAGGGCAGCGGCCGGTATTGGCTGCGCGGCGACCGCCGGCCGGCCACCCACAGCAGCCCGGCCAACACGCCCGCTCCGGCGGCCAGCAACAACCAGCCGGGCCAGCCCAACCAGTAGGCCAGCAGCCAGCCCGTGAAAGCCGCCAGCAAGCCAAGAAAGGAAACCAGGCGGATGGCCAGGCTGTGTTGGGCGCCGGCCGTGGCCCCGTAACCCCGGGCCACCATCGCCTCCGCCAGTTGTAGCGAGCGCTCCAGGCCGCCCACCAGCAGGGGGATGACCACCGGCCGCCAGTCGCGCAGCCCACGCAGCCGGTGGCCACGGATGGCCTGGGCCTCGCGGATCCGTTGCAGGTGGCGGCCCGTTTCCGGCACGTAGGTCAGGGCAATCAGGATGACCAGCCCCAGGTCGTGCAACGCGGCCGGCATCAACCGGACCAATTCCCCGGCCGGCACCAGGGCGTTCAGGGCCGTAAAAACGGAGAGCAAAGCCAGCAAAACCAGGCCGTTGGCTGCGCCGGCCACCATCGCTTCCAACGTCACTGGCCCGCCCAGCAGCGGCAGTCCGGCCGGCAGCCGTAGTAAGACGGTCTGGCCCACGTGAACGAAGAGGCTGTTGTAAACGGCTGAGACGAGGACAATGAACAAGCCCAGGGACCAGAATGGCCACTTCCGGCCACCTGGCCCGGCCGCCCGCGTCGCCAGCGCCACCTGGGAAACCAGCAGTAAGATGACCGTATACAGCGGGTTCCGGGCAACCATCACCAACAGCGCGGCCGCCAGCACCCAGACCAGCCAGGCCCGGGGGTTATAAGAGGGGTGGTTCTCGTTCACGTTAGTTCTTGGGTAATTGAGTAATTGGGTAATTACCCAATTACCTCATATTGAAACCGATAGCGGAAACGAGCCAGGGCCCGTATCACCGGCTCGCCCAGGGCCAGGAGCAAGACGACGTTGCCGGCCGAGCGGGCCAGGTCCCACCACAGGGACGTGGCCAGGTAGAAAGCGCCGTAGCGGGCCAGCGCCTCGCCCAGCCCGGCGCCCGGCCGCCAGCTCGTGGCGCTGTCGCCGATGACAAAGGGCCAGAAAAACAGGTTCATGATCGCCCCAAACAACAGCCCCCAGCCAAAGCCAAAGGCGGCCAGCATGGCCAGGGCCGGCCGGCCCGGCGGCAAGTGGGGCAGCCAGCCGGCCGTTAACCCGACCCAGCCGGCCGTAAACATCTGGTACGGCAGCCACGGCCCCACCCCCCCGGTAATTAAGGCCGAGACCAGCAGGGCCATCGTGCCCATTAAAAAACCAAAGCGCGCCCCAAAGACGTAGCCGGCCAGGATAATCGGGGCAAACATCAAGGAAAAGCCGCCCGGGCCGGGGATAGCCGCTTCCAAAAGACGCAGCACGGCCGTACTAGCCGACAGCAGCCCCAGGGCGGCCACAATCTTGGCATTAATCGCCTGCCCCTGGACCTCCAGCAGCAAGACCACCAGGCACAGCGCCAGGAGTACGGCCGTCAACAAGGGGGCGTCGGCCAGCCGGAAGCCAGACTCGTCGGCCGTGGCTGCGCTCACCTGGGCCAGTTGTGGCAAGAAGAACGGGTAGGCAAAAGCCACCAGGCCAATCAGGGCGCTCAGGCCGTAAATGGCCACCGTTAACAGGTGCTTCATTCGGCGGCGCTCCGGCGTCGCCGGGCGACCAGGACCACAACCAGGCCGGCTAGGATCAGGGCAAAAACCAGATAGGGCAGCCAGCCGGCCGGGCCCGGCTCCGAAGCGCCGGCCGGGTTGGTGGCCGGCAGCGGGCTGGCTGTAGCCCCGGCGACCGGCGCGGCGCACACCTCCTCAAAGGAAACGGCCGGCGGGGCAATGGCGCTGTTCACCGAGCCCGGCCCCCACGACCAGCCGTCTACACTGCCGGGGCTGATCTGGTAAGTGGTCGGCCCAACCTGGGCATACTTCCACGCTTCTTCATCGCGCTGCCAATACGACCAGTAGGTACATTCCCCGCCGCCCCGGCACTGGCAAAAGCAGTCGCCGGCCGGGCAGCCGGTGTCGCCAATCCGGCACACGGCTCCGCCCAGGCTTTGCGAGTCTGCCTCGACGACCAGGCCGGTGCGGTCCAACGCCTCGTAGCCGGAAATCTGCGCTTCGCTGAATTCGACGCAGCGCATCTCCACGTGCTCGTCGTCAAACCGGACCACCACTCCCACCCGGTTCGGCTCCTGCGCCGCCAACCGGACCGGCAGGTTTATGGCGATGAAGAGGAGCAAGAGCGCTCTCTTCATCGCCGGCCTCTGTAAAGCCAAAGGATCAGGCCGCCGGTTAGCAGGACGGCCAGGCCGATCAGGACGTACGGTAGTGGGCTATCGCCGCCTGTGAGAGCCGGGCCGGTGGGGGCGGGTTCCGGGGCAGCCGTGGGCGAAGCGGCGACAGTGGTGGTGGCGGCCGGCGTGTTGGTGGCCGGGGGTGCGTCTGTGGGGCCGGGCTCGGCCGGGGCGGCCGTCGTCTCCGTGGGCGGTGGCTCTGTGGCTTCAGGGGTAGCTGTGGCCTGGGCTAAAGCGTCGGCCGTGGCCGCGGCCGCTTCCAGTTCGGCCAGGGCATCGGCCGGGGCGGCGGCCACAGCCGGGATAGCCTGGATGGTCGCGAAAAAGTCGTCAAACGGACCGCTGCCAAAATCGGCCTGGAACGCGCCGCTCTCGCTTTGCCAGGAGAGAAGAGCGACCAGGGGCGAGCGGCCGCCTTGAGTCCAGGGGCCGTCTACCGAGTAAAAATCTTCTCCCAGGGCGTCCAGGGCCTGGATGACGAGGGCGGTGCTGTTGGCGTTTTCGCCAAAATCGCCGCTATAAGCCCAGCCGCCGCTGGGCAACTGGCTCTGGGCCAGGAAGGCTACGGCCGCGGTGACAGCCTCGTCCCCGGCCGCCCGGCCGCCGGCCAGCAGCGCCAGCACGGCCATGGCCGTGCTATCCGGGTTGCCGGCCGTGCCAAAACCGTCGTCCCAGGAACCGGCTAACTCACCCTCGGTGGCCTGGAGGCCGGCCAGCCACTCAATCGCCTCGGCCGGGACCGGCTCGCCAGCCGCCGCCAGCCCCTGGACGGCCAGCGATTGGTCAAAGGCGGTGGTGACGTTGTATTGGCCGGTGGGCGAGAGGTGGTTGGTCAGGCTGATGGCGTAATTGTGACCACTAAAGTCATGGGGGTCTTCGCCGACAGCGGCCAGAACCAGGATGATTTTGCCGGCCGTGCTACCGTTTTGGGCGGCATAGGCGGCCACGGCGTCTGGGTTGGCCTCCAGGTAGCCCAGGGGCGCGGCGGTGTCCGCGCCGGCGGCGGCCAGGGCCTGGAGGGCATTCAAGGTCCCAGCCACGTCCGAGGGGGCCTGGTTGGCCCCGGTGCTGAAATTGGTATAACCACCGTCGTCGTTCTGGTGAGTCTGGGCCAGCCAGGCAGCGGCCGCCTGGGCCGCTTGCTGAGGATCGGTAAAAACCAGGTCACCGGTATCGGCTTCCCGCATGGGCGCGGCCGCGGCCAGGCCGGTCCCCCACAGCAACAACCAGGCAGCCAGCACACCGGCCGCCACGGCCCCCACCAGCCAAAAGGTCAAACGCTTATTCATGATCTATCCCTCCGGTCTTAACCTCCCGGAGGCTGGCGATTGCGCCGGGCGGCCCGGCGGCTATCGCTTGAGCTTCCGGGAGGTTCGTTTACGTGGGCCGGGATAGGAACGCAAAAACCCGATGCTGTTGCACCGGGTTGAGAAAGTTCACTGGCCGCCCTGGTCCAGTTGTCGCATGTTCCCAACCCTTACCCACGAAGGTCTGGAACCTGCCTGAGGTGGGCGACCTGACTTGGGCTTTGGCTACCGCAGAGCGGTAATAAAAACCCTTACAGTTGCGGGGACAGCACTGGACTCTCACCAGTTTCGCCATTACGTCCGGCCATCCGGGGCGACGGACACCGCAGGCAAAGTTCACTTTTATGTAATTGGACAAAGTGTAACAAAGTGAACCAGAGGCGTCAAGCGACTTAGGGCAGTGCCTGGCACGGGGCAAACGGCCTTAGATTAACCAGAGTGCTTCGGCAGTGCCTGGCACGGTGCAAACGGCCTTAGATTATCCAGGTATCTCTGCCCCGTGCCAGGCACTATGTTATGTCAATTGGGCTTGACAAAAAGGAAGGTATTGCTATAATTCCCATTCGTTGCTGCGGGGTAGAGCAGTGGCAGCTCGTCGGGCTCATAACCCGGAGGTCACAGGTTCGAATCCTGTCCCCGCTATCGAGGAACCATCTTGTTTTCAAGATGGTTCCTTTGCTTTTTATGGTACCGGCCGCGGTCGTCAGGACCAGCAGCGTCCTATAACCAGCCCTTCTCTTCAGCAAGCCGCGCGGCTTCAATCCGGTTACGTGCCCCCATTTTTTGAATGGCGATAGAGAGATGATTACGGACGGTCCCCTCGGTTACGACCAGCCGGGAAGCAATGTCGGCGATGGTGGCCCCGTCCAACGAGGCGGCCAGCACCTCTCGTTCCCGCCTGGTAAGCGGGTTACTCCCCTCGCTGAGCGCCGACAACGCCAGATCAGGGTCAACGACGCGCTCGCCGGCCATTACCCGCCGGATAGCCACCGCCAGCTCGGCCGCCGGGGCGTCTTTCAAAAGGAAGCCCACCGCGCCGCTCTCCATCGCCTGCCGGAGATAACCGCTCCGGCCGAATGTGGTCAAAATAACTACGCGACAGCCGGGTAGGCTTTGGCGCAGTGAAAGCGCAGCGCCCAGGCCGTCGCCGCCGGGCATCTCGATGTCGAGCAGGGCGACGTCGGGCCGGGCGGCCAGAGCGGCCGGCAGCACTTCGTCACCCCGTGCAACCTCTGAAACCACCTCAATGTCGTCCTCCAGGTTCAGCAGCGCGGCCAGCGCGCCACGCACCATGGCCTGATCTTCGGCCAGCAAGATCCGGATCATTGTTTTGCCTCCCCGGCCATAACCACTTCACTCTGATAGGGAATCTCAACAGTCAGGCGAAAGCCCTGGTTTCCCCCGACGACGGCCGGACCTGCCTCCACGTGCCCGCCGCAAGCGGTGACACGTTCGGTGAGGCCCGCCAGTCCGCTGCCCGTTTTGATAGCTGCCTTTTCCAGGGCGCTGCCCTGGTAGCCATCATTCGTGACCTCGGCCCGGACGCTCCTTCCGAAAGAAGATATCTGAATCGTACAGTGCCGGGCGCGGCTGTGCCGGATCACGTTGGTGACCCCTTCGCGGACCGTCCAGGCCAGAACGGTATCTATAGTTTGGGGAAGTTCCCGGATGGAATTTTCAATCGTACAGACGATGCCGGCTGCCTCCAACAGTTGCCGCGCGCCATCCAGTTCACCAGTTAAGGTTGGCTGGCGATAGGCGGCCACAGCCTCGCGCACTTCACGCATCGTCTCCCGGGCCACGCGCTCTACATCACCGATCTCGGTTGCCGCACGCGCAGGTTCCTTCGCAATCAGGCGTCTGGCCAACTCACTTTTAAGGATGATTAAGGAGAGTGTATGGCCCAGAAGATCGTGGAGATCACGGGCCAGCCGCAGCCGTTCCTCAACTACTGCTCGTTGGGCCAGCTCCTTGCGCACGCTGTGCAGTTCACGGAGCGCATCAGACAGCCGGGATACCCCAACCATGTCCAGGCCAAGGCCCCGGACCAGCAGCACGAGGGGGATGAGATGGAGCCAGTCAACCTGACCAATGCTCTCGCTGACCATCACACCCGCCCCGAGCGCGAGCAGCGTCAGAACCATCACGGCCACAAAGGCAGCCCTGGCCGTGAGCAATACTCCGGCGATGACGCTGGTCCCCAACAGGAGCCACAGGAAGGCGCTCGTCCCATAGCCGAAGGCGAGGATGAGGGTCAACGCGGTGAGGAACGTAAGCAGGGCAAATGCCGGCCGGTTACTGGTGTGGAGGCGACCAACGCCGCTCAACGGGTGTGGCCACATGACCACGGCGTAGACGCCAACAAAGATAACCAGTCCAACTGTGGCCGCCAGGAGAAGCAGGGGCGGCCGGTGAGACTGGGCCAGAAACATGATCGGGAACAGCAGGCAGACCAGCCAGGCGTAAGCGTACAAACGCCACAGGCGCAATGATAGCCCACTGTAGGCCACGATCTCAGCAAACTCCTCCGGGTCAATCATACGTCCTGTATCTGGCGCCTTGACTGTTCCTTCAGCCATCATTTCCAGCCTCACTTCGTTGCTTGCTCTGAACAACCCAGGCCGGTAGAGCTGAAGCCAGGCCGAGGGTAACCGCCACGGCCATGACGATGAGGGCGCCAACCAGCACGGGTTTTGTCGTCATCAGGAACACGATGCCAAGGACAATGGCCGCCACCGTTTGCAAGGCCATCATCAGGATTGAGTCGTGAATAGAGTTATGGAGTGGCTCAGAGACTGCGCCGTCGGGAGCTTTCCTGGCCATCTCCACAATACGCTTCATACGAGGCTCAATGATACCCCCAATCAATGGGGGAAGGAGCACTATTATGCTGCCGAATGCCACGGCAATCCAGCCAATTCGCAAATTCCAGGTCGTTGAGGCCATATATAGACCGGTCGTAATAGTCAACAGGGCACTGGCTACGCCTATAGGGTTGGCTATCGTGACCAACCTGAGGATGGCCCTGACCTGGTCAACAGAGCGCGCCTGGCGAAGCGCGAGTAGACCAAGCAACTGGACACCAATGCCGATGAACAGCCCAATGTCACCACTTACGTGAAAGAACAACATGATTGTGTAAAGGCTCATGGTTAACTTCCCTCTACCTCAGTATTGGATCTACTGAAACTTTTGATTCTACGTTTCAGTGTACTAATGGATTAGAGGTAGGGGAAGTGAAGGAAATCTGCTTTTCTGGCACGACAAAGGCAACCGTTGCGGCCATGACAATTGTCATGGTTCTCTTCTTGTCACATCATTTTGGTGATCTTTGTCACTATTGGTTTTGTTACCCCGGCACTATACTCTTCATCTAACAAACATCCCTCTATCTCCTGCACCGCTGCCAGATGCCCTAATATTATGGTGCTTGTTGTGGAGACGATGCTGCCTATGAGCCGGCGTATACCTGGCATGGATCATGACGCGATTGAACAGAACTTGTATCGGACAGCATAATTCAGGAGCAGAGTGATGCCCATCCCTGAATCTCACCGTGATTTGATTGACGGTAACTATAACGTCACGTTGGCAACCGTGATGCCCGACGGACAGCCGCAGACAACACCTGTGTGGTGTAACCGTGAAGGGGATTATGTGCTCATCAACACGATGCGCGGTTTTCAAAAGGAGAAGAATATGCGTGCTAACCCTAGAGTGACGCTGCTGGCCTACGATCCTAAGAAGCCGCTGCACAACATTGAGATTCGAGGCACCGTCGCCGAGCTGATCGAAGAGGGCGCACTGGAACACCTTAACCAGCTCACAAGCAAATATATGCGCAAACCCGATGCCCGGTTTTTCGGCGACAGCGTCTCGGCCGAACTGGAGACGGTGTACACCCCGGTCAAAATCAAGATTGCGCCCGTGCGCGTCAGAGTAGAAGGATAGAACCACGATGGCAGCCACAATACCTGACTCACACCGGGACTTGCTGGTCGGAGCTGTACATGGTGTGTTGACGACCATGATGGCCGACGGACAGCCCCAATCTAGTATCGTCTGGGTGGACTACGACGGCACTAATGTGCTGATAAATACGACACTGGAACGGCAAAAGGGGCGCAACATGCGCCTCAATCCCAAGGTGACGGTGTTGGTGATTGACCCGAAAAATGGCAGTCGCTGGATTGAGGTGCGCGGCCGGGTGGTCGGGATAACCACGCAGTGCGCCGAAACCCATGCCGACAAGCTGACGCAGCTTTACACCGGCAAGCAGCATTTCTACGGTGACATCTACCCGGTTAAACAAAAACAGAAAGAGACCCGCGTCATCGTCAAGATTGAGCCGCTGAAAGTCTCGCTGGATGCGATCTTCAAATAAGTTATTAGAGGTGAGAGGAGTTTCTCATGTCCAAGATTGATACCCTCGTGCAAGAGTTCCTTGCCCAGAAAAAGATCGCCGTGGTTGGCGTTTCGGATAAACGCGAAACGGGCTGCAACCTGGGCTACCGCAAGTTCAAGGAGGCGGGATATGCCGTTTACGCGGTCAATCCGCACCTGACGACCTTTGAAGGTGCTCAGTGCTATCCGGACCTGAACGCTATTCCCGAGAAGCCGGGTGCCGTTTTCATTCTGGCCAATCCCAAAGTCACCGAGCAAATCGTCCAGCAGTGCGTTGATCTCGGTATCAAGCACGTCTGGATGCACTGCTTGATGGGCACGAAACCCGGTCTGGCGGCCGGCATCACGAGTGTCTCCCAGGACGCGGTGCGCATGTGCCACGAGAACGGGATTACGGTCATCCCGGGCAGTTGCCCGAACCAATTCCTGAAGCCGGATTTCGGCCACAAGCTGATGCGGATGACGATGCGCACCCTCGGTTTTCTGCGAGTGAGCGAGAATGGGTCCAGGAACGGCCAGAGCATGACCCAACGGCCATGATGGCAGGAGGACGACGATGAAGAGAATCCTTGTTACCTACGCCACCATGGCCGGTTCGACCGTCGAGGTGGCCCGGGCGGTTGGTGAGGAGATCGCCAGGAGCGATGTCCAGGTGGATGTCCTGCCACTTGGCGAGGTCGAGAGCCTGGCAGGCTATGACGGCGTGGTTGTCGGCGGACCCATGATCATGGGCTGGCACCGAGCCGCTTTAGGTTTCCTCAAGAAACACCGGAAGACGTTGCAGCGCATCCCACTGGCGGTGTTTGTCATGGCCATGAGCCTGACGCAGCCGGGCGAAACGAGCGTTGACGGGATGCCGGTCTATGTGGATGACAGGCTACCCAAAGACCCCTTCCGGCCGGGACGCCTGACATTCAGAGAACGATATGCCCGGCTATCGAACTACCTGCGACCAATTCTTGCGGCCGTTCGCCCGGCCAGACCGGCGACTATCGGCATTTTCGGCGGCCGTCTGGAATATGGCCGTTTGAAATGGTGGGCAGTGCTATTCGCCACAGTCATCATCCAGGCTCCGGCCGGAGACCGGCGAAACTGGCCAGCAATCCGCTCCTGGGCGGCCGGGCTACCGGTGGCGCTCCAGCTTGAAGCGCCGCCAGCCACTACACCCCCATTGTTTATGAGCGGCCAACGTATTCGGCAAGGTTCTCAAGCTCCTGCCGATAAATCCGCCGCGTAACCGGTGGATTCATCAACTTCTCCATGAAGCCCCGCAGGCCGGGGCTGGCTCTCATGTCGGTGGCGATGGTCACACGCGATTGTTGGCCGCCGTTCAATGGCTCCACGGTAAAAGTCGTGACGACGCCGGCCGCCTCATCCGTCTCAACCAGTACCCGGCCCGGCTCCGGCTCGCTAACAACCAGATGGTAGGCCACCTCCACGCCCATCACCTTCATACGAACGCGCATAACCGTGCCGGCGCCCTGGCCACCCTCTTCGACGGTCAGCTCGGTAAAATACGGCTTGGGCAAAATGGCCGGATGGCCCACGCGGTAATCGGATAAAATGCCGTAAATCTTTTCCGGCCGGGCATTTATCACCGCCGAAGCTTCAACGTGTATCTGGCTCACACGTTCCTCCTTATCCAGCTAACGTTTCCATTCGGGCTGCCAGTTCCAGGTCGTAGGTGCTCAACGCCCCCAGGTCGTGGGTAATCAGGTCCACCTCGACTTTCCGGTAGACGTTGCACCAGTCGGGGTGATGGTCCAGCTTATCGGCGTAAACGGCCACACTGACCATCCAGCCAATCGCCTGGGCAAAAGATTGGAACTTGAACGTCTTGTGCAGCTTGCCGTCCTTCACCTCCCAACCCGGCAACTGGGCCAGCGCTTCCTTCAACTCTTCTTCCGTTAATTTCCGCTTTGCCATTGTTCTCTCCCTGTAAAAGTGTCAAGTGTTTCCGTGTCATGTGTCATGTGTCTTTGTCATGTACTTACCATACCTGACACCTGACACTTGATACTTGATACCCTTATCTCCCCCTGCCAAACACACCGCCGAATAGCCCCCGCCTGGCCGGTTTCTCCTCCAGGGCCGCGCCTGGCTGCCTGTCCATGTCTGTCACCACTCGCTGCGCCATTCGACTGAGGGCGACGGCAATGGGCCGCTTTTGGGACTGCCCCAGGACCAGCGGCGTACCCTGGTCGGCCGCCTGGCGAGCCACCCGTTCGTCGGCCGGAACGGTCAACGGGGCCGGCCGTTTGAGCGTCTTCGAAATATCCAGCGGGGAAATGCCCTGCTTCTCCACCAACCGGTTGACGATCAGGATGACCTTATCCCGGGGAAATTCCAGGTCGTTGGTCAGGTCCAGAAAACGGCTGGCATTCTTGATCGTCGGCAGGTCTTGTTGGGTGACCAACAAAATCCGATCGGCCTTTTCCAACAACGCCAGGGTGACGTCGTCCAACTTTCGGCCGGTATCTACTACCACGAAGTCAAACAACTGGCGCAGGAGCTTGAGTAAGGCTTCCATGTGCTCCACGTGGACCATCTCGGCCATTTCTGGCCGGGGCGGGCCAGGCAGTACTTTTACGCCGCTGCGATGAACCGTCACGACACTGTTAATAAATTCTGGCTCCAGGTCGTCCACCCGCGTCAGCACGTCCACAATCGTCGCCACCGGCTTCACGTTGAGCATGACGGCCACGTCGCCAAATTGTAGATTGGCGTCTACCAGCACGGTGTTGTACCTCTGCCGGGCCAGGCTCACGGCCAGGTTGACGGCAATGGTGGTACAGCCCGAACCACCCTTGGGGCTGTAAACGGCAATAATACCTCCCTCGGTCACCACCGGGGCGGCCGTCACGGTCCCCCGGCTCACGTCCACCGGCCGCGTCGTGGTCACCGGCGTCGCCGGTGTCGCCAGCTTGCGCTCGTAGGCGTGATGGATAGCGGTCAACAGCTCGTCCAGGGAAAACGGCTTGGTCAAAAAGTCTCGCGCCCCGGCCACCATGGCTCGCCGGATATAATCGGTCTCGCTCTGAACAGACATCATGATGATTTGCGTGCTGGGCGCGAGGCCGACAATTTGCTGGCTGGCAGTAATACCATCCATATCCGGCATGTTAATATCCATCAGGACGATGTCCGGCTTTAATTCCCGGACGGCGGTAATCGCCTCCCGGCCGGTAGCGGCCTCCCCGATCAACTCCACGTTTGGTTCAAAGTTCAACAACTTGCGTACGCTCTCCCGCGTCGTCGGCAAGTCGTCCACAATCAGAATTCGTATTTTGTCAGCCATTCACATCCCTATCACGAATTTCAAAGCGGCAAAAGATGTCGCCGGCCGCCCGGCAGTGGGTTTCGACCACCTCAAAATCACGAAAGTCCCGGCCGGTGGCAAAAGCCACCGCTTCGCCCAGCGTCCCCACGTACAGATGGCACACCGGCTGGTCGCTGTGGCGAGTGTGGCAAATGGTACAGGCGTAATCCATGTACACCAACACGCCCTTCTCTTCTTTCACCTCAATAGCCGCGTACTCGACGGTGTCGGTCAGGCCCTTGCGAATGCCCAGCAAAATGGCCCGTTTCCGTAGACGGTGAGGGAGCGCTTTCAGGGCCAGGTTGGCCAGGCCCATCGTCGTGGCCTGCTCGCGGACAGCCCAGCGAAAAGAGGCCCGGCCGATCCGTTGCAACATTCCCTTGCCGCCCCGCCCGGTAAACTCTTCCACAGCCTGGTTCAGCCGGGCATACTCCCGGGCCAGGACGCCCTTCTCCAGATTATTGGGCGGAGGGTTGTCCACAAAACGGCCCAGGCCACTGGCCCGCAGGACAGCGTTCAGGCCGTTGACCCCCAGGACCTCGGCAATGCCCTGGATAGCCTGCAACAACAAGGCGTTCACGTAAGGGGCGTCATCCGGTAGTTGTACCCGTTCTGCCACGTAGCTATTCCTTAATTAGTGATGAGTGACGAGTGATGAGCAATGAGTGATGAGGAAACTTGCCCACTCGCAGACTCGCAAACTTGCCACTTGCGCACTCGTCACACTAACGGCAACACCCAAACCGGCAACTGGTCTCCGGTGCGAGAGAAACCGAATTTCTGGTACAGCCGGTGGGAAGCAAGATTGTCTACCTGGGTGTTGAGCGAAACACGCTTTACCCCGTGGCGCTGGTATCCTTCGATAGCCGTTTTCATCAGGGCGCTGCCCACACCGGCGTGCTGCGCGGCCGGGGTCACGGTAATGCGGACCAGGTGGGCCGAACCTCTTGACTGGCCCCTGGCACTGTATTGAAAACCGGCGATCCGGCCGTCTAGTTCGGCCACGTCAAAACTCAGGGACTGCTGAAAGGCCAGGGCCAGCGTCTCGGCGCTGTGTCGCCAAAGAGGTTTAAAGGCCTCTTGCTCGATAGTTGCCAGGGCAGGCATGTCGGCCGGGGTCGCCGGCCGGATCGTTACCCTGCTTTCCGGCAGGGGCGGCAGGTCATGGCCATATTTCACAAACGTGGTAATCCAGTTCTGGTGCGAAAAACCCAGGGCAGGCAACCAGCGGTCTGGCCATTCCTCGACGGCCAGCCAGCCCAACTCCGTCACCCCCAGGGCCCGAAGATAAGACAGCACGGCCGCCATCATCGTCGCCAACGTTTCGGACGGGTCGTTCAAGGCAGCCAACCGGACCCAGGCCGCTGGTAAGGGATCGGCCGTCGCCGCCAGACAAGCCAACAATTCCTGCTCCCCGGACCTGTTTTCCCGCTCAGTGACCACAAAACCCGGCGTCTCCAGCCAGTCAACCGGCAAATGCCAATCGGCATGGGTGTGAGTGTAGGCCGCAACCTGGAACAGGCGGGTAATCTGTCCTGCGTCGCCCCGTGTGGCCATACGTGTCACGGCCGTGGCGACGTTTGCTATTTCCATAACGCTATTGTACACTACATTGTTAACTTATCGAATTATGTAAGCAAAAGAAAGAAATTTTCGAGTCATGCACCATTGATGGATAAGCAAGGTCGAGATCGTGCCTTAGAGTCAGCGATTGCCACGATACAAAAGCGATTCGGTGAGGGGTCTATTATGCGTCTGGGCGACGCTCGGCACATGCAGGTTGAAGCCATCCCCACCGGGTCACTGGCGCTGGACATAGCCCTGGGGGTGGGCGGCGTGCCCCGCGGCCGGGTCATCGAAATCTATGGTCCCGAATCCTCCGGCAAGACCAC
>JAKEFB010000092.1 GCA_022616275.1 Chloroflexota bacterium | reverse complement strand
TTCGGGGCCGATTTCGACTTCAGCTTTGACATCTGCATTCGCCACAACCAACTGGCGGCGGTCATCGAGCTGGTCCGGCAATGCCCGGCGGTGCGCTTCGTGCTCGACCATTTTGGCAAGCCGGCCATTAAGGCCCAACTCGTGGAACCGTGGGCGACGCAGTTGCAGCAACTGGCCGAATTCCCCAACGTCTGGTGCAAGCTGTCCGGCCTGGTGACGGAGGCCGACTGGCAGGCCTGGACGCCGGCCGATTTGCAGCCTTACATTGACCAAGCCCTGGCCGTTTTTGGGCCGGGGCGGCTGATGTTCGGCGGCGACTGGCCCGTGTCCGAGCTGGCCACGGAGTACGTCCGCTGGGTGCAAACGGCCGCAGCGGCCGTCAGCCACCTGGCAGAAGCCGAGCAAGACGGCGTTTTTTATCGCAACGCCGCTGTCTTTTATCGCCTCAAGTGATACTCCCGCCCAGCCCAGTCAATGGAATTGCCTGGCTGAAAATGGGAAACCCCCTCAGGGGTTTGGGCAGAAGCGCCTGGCACTACAGGAATTAACCGCAGAGGCGCCGAGAGCGCGGAGATAAATAAAAAAGACTCCGCGTCCGCCGCATCTCTGCGGTGAGCAAATAGATTATGATTTACCAGACGTTAGGCAAGACGGGTCTCCGGGTGTCGAAGATGGGCTTTGGCTGCGCTCCGCTGGGCAACGAATACGGCCAGATTGGCGACGACGAAGCTATCCGGGCGGTTCAGGTAGCCATTGATGAGGGCATTAATTTCTTCGACACTTCGCCGTACTACGGCCGCACCCTCTCCGAGGTACGGTTAGGCAAGGCCCTGGCCGGCCGGCGCGACAAGGTCATCCTGGCCACCAAGGGCGGCCGCTTCGACGCGCCCCTGGAAAGCGGCTTTGACTTCTCTTACGACGGCATTATGCGCATGTGCGAGGCCAGCCTGAAACGGCTGCAAACGGAGGTGATTGACGTCTACCAGTTGCACGACATCGAGTTTGGCGATAAAGCCCAGGTCGTCAACGAGGCCATCCCGGCCATCCAGAAGCTAAAAGCGGAGGGCAAGGTGCGCTTTATCGGCGTGACCGGCTTCCCCCTGCCCCTGCTGCGGGAAATGGTGGAGACGCAGGCGCTGGACGTAACCCTCTCCTACAGCCATTACAACCTGATTAACCAGACCCTGAACGGGGGCCTGGTCCCGGCGGTGAAGGCCAGGGGGCTGGGGCTGATCAACGCCTCGGTGACCAACATGGGCCTGCTGACCGACCAGGGGCCGCAGCCCTGGCACCCGGCCCCGGCGCGAGCCAAAACAGTGGCCGCCCAGGCGGCGGCCTACTGCCGGGAGCGCGGCGCTTCGATTGCCCAACTGGCTATTCAATTTGCCCTGCAAAACCCGCAGGTGGACGTGACGCTGTTGGGGACGCGGACGGAGGCTGAGTTGCAGCAAAGCCTGCCGCTGCTGGAAAGGGAACCGGACCCGGAGTTGCTGGCGGCCGTGCTGGCCATCCTGGCGCCGGTGGCCAACGTGACCTGGCCTTCGGGGCGGGCGGAGTATTTTGAGGAGGGGGGAGGGGGTGACAAGGTGAAGAAGAAAGGGGGACGCGGATTGGCGGGATTAACGGATTAGGGAGAAGGTGTGGGATAACCACCAGCGGATAAGGTACTTTACTTTAGCAGGGCGTAACTTTCCTGCTTGTAAATCAGCCTGTGGAAAGCGAATTGGAACGACGTCGCCAGGTTTCATGGATGATATATTTCTTGAGCATCGTCCAATGAGTATCCGACCTCATCCTCTTCGCGGAAGAATTGTTCCAGTGTGAAATCTCGCCATTGGTTATTGTTCCACTCAGCGTAGGTTGGAGCTATTTGCCGCCTTGCCATGACAAATAGGGTAAAGTCAACAATCTGTTCAACGACGTCATCCGGCAAATTGTCAATTTGCTTATGTAGTTGCTCACGAATATTTGCAGTGGTCATGATTCTTGCCTCCCAGGAGGTTAAAATAGTTAGCGTTCACGACTATTGTGGGTAGGGTAATTGTTTTTCATAATGTTACCCTGCAATCTCAAGAGTACAAGTGGATAGGGGCTTTAAGAGGGTGAATGAAGCCAGGGGAGCGATTGCGGCCGGTGGTGGCGGGGGGTACAATCCCGGGGCTGTTGGCGGCGGCCCGGCCGGGGCGGTGGGAGGGCGAGATTGAAAGGAAGAATAAGATGAAGGTTCAAGACTTACAAATCCTCTACCACTATAACGAGTGGGCCAACAAACGGATTGTGACGGCCGCGGCCGGGGTGAGCCAGGAGCAGTATGTTGCCCCGGCTCCTTTCAGTTACGGCAGTTTGCGCGGCGTCATGTTCCACACCTTTGAAACCGAATACGCCTGGCGGGTGTTGTGCCAGCATCGCCGGTTCGCCGAAGAACTGGTCGAAACGGAGTTCCCGACCCTGGCCATCCTGGAAGAGCGCTGGGGCGAGGAAGAAGCAGCGATGCGTGCCTACCTGGCCAGCCTGACCGACGACGATTTGACGGACCTGGTGCGTTACACTGTTGAAGGCGGCCAGAAGCGGGAAAGGGTGTTGTGGCATTGTCTCTGGCACGTGGTCAATCACGGCATGCAGCACCGCAGCGAAGCGGCCGCCATCCTCACGGGTTACGGCCACTCTCCGGGCGACCTGGATTTCACGTTGTTTCTCAATGAGCAGGCAGCGGCCAGTGGCGGGTGATTAGGGGCACCGGCAGTCCTTTGAAAATAGCCACGAATTGCACGAATTAGACGAATTAATTTTCGTTCATCGTGGTGCGCCCGGCGCAGGTAAACTCCTGGGTGGATTTTCTGCTGCCAAAAATGCAAGCGCCTGGCACGGCCGGTTGCGTCAGGGGTGGCCGATATTGTTGTTGACGGTTGAGGTGTTGGTAGAAGGAAAGAAAGTGGAATGGATAGTAGTGAAAGGTGAGGATAGAGGGGAAGAAGATATGAGATGAGATGATCAAGATGATCATAAATAATAAAAAGTGATAGTACCCTCCGGCATAGTGGGGGGCGAGGAGGGTTTGAGGTGGCCTTGTGGGGCAATGTGGGTATAAAAAGGGGTCTTTTGGTTGGCAGGTGGGTGAATGGCGAGCGGGAGGGGGTTCAAGATGATCATGTGAGCAACTAAATGATCATCTTGGTGGAGGAGGAAGATGATCATGGCATGATCATCTTGGCGGGGTTTTGGGGGCGCTACCTCTGGGAAAGGGGTCAAGGAGAGTGTCAGGCGAGTATAAGGAGCCAAAACCCATATATGGCTTCAGAGGGCAGAATTGCGGTTAAAACGCCATATATAGAGATGGATGTGACTTCGGTACCAGGTGGGGGTGAGGGGGTGAGAGCCGCTGACGGCCGCCAGCACGAGCATCATCCTGGTCTGCCGCAAGCGGGCATAGGGGTGTAGGGGTGAGGGGTGACAAGGTGACAGGGGGATTGTTGCCCAAGTCGTGCCTGGCACGGGGCAGAGTAGCTTTACCAAATAAACGCTTGCCACCCCGTGCCAGGCACGGCCGGTTTGCTATCAACAGAAATGCCGTCCCCGCTGGCGGCGGCAAGGCTTGTACCGGCCGCCTGCTTTCGGTTACAATGTCGGTAGCGAAGCCGTTTGGGGTGCGCTGTGGACCATCCTACCCTTTTGTTTATAGCTCAGATAGTCGTGCCCCTGTGACGGCCGGCTTCGTTCAACAAGGATTATGCGGCGTTAAGTCGCTGATGAATCCATTATTTCATTAGATGACACTGAACCAGAACCTTCAACTATTACGGAAAGCAACATGAGCGAAGGTGATGACATTACAGTTGGTCATATTGAAGATAGTTCTGGTGTGGCTATCGGGCGCGAGGCAGAAGCGAGCGTCGCGACGACACCTGGTACCCCGCCGCCAGCGCAAGCTGAACCAACGAGGGCGCAGAAGCAAAGACCAATCAAAAGCGCCTGGGCTAACGGCCTCTTCTACGTGTTTGCCTTTGTCGTCGTCATCGCGGCGTTAGGTTTTCTGGCAAACAGCGTCTCGGGGCCGGCTCTCATCGTGATTATTATGGCCGGCCTTTTGTTTGTTCCGCTTATTGGCGCATTGCAGTTGCGCCAGGATGAGAATTTATCGCAGAAAAATTTTATGGAGCTTGTTCGTCTGGTGATTGAACAGTTGCCGTTGATCGGCAAGTTGTTCCGCAAGAATTAACACGGCAGGGGCACAGTTCACCGCCGCTCACGGTACCCAACCTCATCACTTCATCTATTTTACTTCGCGGCTGTCCTATTTTCCGTTCGGGAGGGGTTAATCTTATAGAACGGAGTCCTATGACCCTGAGAACATTTGGCCCATCAAGAGTATGCTTCATTCGATGAAGCATCTCAAAACGGAGAGCACTGAGAGTGCCCGCGCCGAATCAGGCTCTTTGGGATTCGAAGCGCTGTTCCTGGAGCACTGGGCGTCCGTGTACCGGATTCTGCGGCGCCTGGTGGGCGACCCTGAAGAAGCGGAGGATCTGGCGCTCGAAGCCTTCCTGCGCCTGTACCGCCACAACCAGAAACGGCCGGAGATCCAGAATAGTGGAGGATGGCTGTACCAGGTGGCGACCCGTCTGGGGCTGAACTCCATACGGGACTGGAAGCGCCGGGAACAGTATGAGCTGACGGCCGGACGATATGCCCTGGAGGAACCAGCCCAGCTTTCGCCGGCAGAGATCCTGGCCCAGGAGGAGGAGCGCCAGCAGGTACGGCTGGCGCTGGCCCGGATGAACGAGCGGCAGTCGCAGCTTCTGATTCTGCGCTATTCCGGGTTCTCCTATAAGGAGATCGCCAGCGCGCTGAACCTGGCGCCTGCCTCGATTGGCCCTCTGCTGGTCCGCGCCGAGCGTGAATTCGAGAAACAGTACCGTGCGCTGGCAGAGGAGGAATGATGCGAAAACATCTCAGTGATGGTGAACTGCGGGCTGCACTTGATGGCGAGCTGGACACCCAACAGCTCGACCACATCGAGAGCTGCACATCCTGCCAGGCGCGCCAGCAGCTATTGCAAGTGAAACATTTGGAAGCAGGACGGCTGCTGGCATTCTTTACTCCCGCAGAGCAAACTGGACCCCCGGCCGAAAGAGCCTGGGCACGGTTTGCACAAGAGATCAGACAACAAAAGGAGAGTTCTATGAGTAAGAGATGGTTTTCATTACCATTGGTCCGTGTGGGAGCGGTAGCGCTGGTCCTTCTGGCGCTCATCCTGGCGTTCCCGAGCACACGCACCCTGGCGGGTGAGCTACTGAATTTGTTCCGTGTGCAGCAGGTGCAGGTGGTGGCCGTGGACTTCACCGGCCTGGAGCAGCTTACCGGCGACGGCGCGCTCGGCAACCGGTTCGCGGAGCTGATCTCAAACTCGGTGGAGATGCGGCAGGAACCGGGTGAGCCGGTAGCGGCGGCGAATGCTGAAGAGGCCAGCGAGCTGGCAGGCTTCAACGTGCGCATCCCCATAGGCATGACGCCCAGCCAGATCTATGTCACCAGCGGCGCGGCCTTCAGCATCATCGTGGACCGGGCTAAGGCCCAGGCGCTGCTCGACCAGGCCGGGCGTAGTGACCTCGTCCTGCCGGCTTCGGTGGATGGGGCCGAGATCTCGGTGGACATCCCCGCTTCGGTCAGTGTCGCCTTCGGCACCTGCCCCAGGCCCGGGTCGGGACAGCCTGGAAATACGGAGCAGAGCGCGACGGAAAGCCGTTACCCGGATTGTATTATCATGGCCCAGATCCCCAGCCCCAGCGTCAATGCGCCGGCCGACCTGGATATCGAAGCGCTGGCCCGCATCGGGCTGGAGTTCACGGGTATGAGTGCCGAAGAGGCGGCTGAATTCACCAGCACCGTCAACTGGACGTCCACGCTGCTGGTGCCGATCCCGAGGAATGCGGCGATCCACGAGCAGGTGAGTGTGGACGGCGTGACCGGCGCACTGATCCTGCGCCCCTCCGAGGAAACACAATTCGCGCTGCTGTGGGTCAAAGATGGGATCATCTATGCCATCAGCGGACTGGGAGCGAATTCCCAGCAGGCAGTGGAAATGGCAAACGCTCTGCCATAGGTTGTGTATGTCCGTGGCAGCGATCGAAACTGAACTACTGAGAAAAGTATTCGGCGACCATGCCGCCGTGAAAGGCCTCACCCTGCGCGTTGCGCAGGGTGAGGTATTTGGTTTTCTGGGTCCGAACGGCGCTGGGAAGACAACCTCGATCAAAATGCTATTGGGACTTGTGGCGCCTACATCCGGCAAAGGGTCCCTACTTGGCGCTCCCATCGGCGACCGGGCAACGCTGGCCCGCGTCGGCTTTCTGCCGGAGCACTTCCGCTTCCAGGATTGGCTGACGGCCGGTGAATTCCTGGAGCTGCACGGCCAGTTGCTGGGGATGGAAGGACAGGCGCTGAAGAGACGGCGGGATGAGCTTCTGGAGCGAGTGGGTTTAGCTCGCTTTGGCAAGAAACTATTGCGCACCTTTTCGAAAGGGATGTTGCAGCGCATCGGGCTGGCCCAGGCGTTATTGAATCACCCTGCCCTGGTGTTTCTCGACGAGCCCACCTCCGGGCTCGACCCGGTCGGACGCCGCCTGGTGCGCGATGTCATCCGCGAGCTGCGAAATGAAGGCACCTGTGTCTTTCTCAATTCGCACCTGCTTAGTGAGATCGAAGTGACGTGCGACCGTGTCGCGTTTATTCGGCATGGCGAAGTGGTGCGCTTCCTGAGCCTTGCTTCCCTGGATGAGAACCAGTCGGTGGTCACCATCCACGCCTCCGGCCTGACCGCGGCGATGGTCTCGGAGATGGCGCGCTGGGGCCAGGATATTCAGGTCAACGGCGAGCAGCTTACCCTGACCGTCCACAATGAAGCCTGCATTCCGGAAATCAACCGCTACCTGGTGGCCCAGGGGGTGAATGTATTTGCGATCTCGCCGCGCCGTCTATCGCTGGAGGAGATATTCATCGAAACGGTCGGAAAGGATGGTGGGCTGTGAAAAAGATTTGGATCCTGGCACGCATGACCTTCCGCGAAACAGTCCGCCGGCGCATCGTGCTGACAGGGCTGGTATTGGGCATCCTGTTCCTGGTCGTTTACTCCGTCGGCTTTGGCTTGATCTTTACGCAGATTAGCAGGGAGACCGCCGCTGAGGCAACGGCCTTTGCCCGTGTGGCCCAAAATGAGATGTCGAATTTTCTGCTCCTGGCCGGGTTATATGCGGTTACCTTTCTAGCGGTGGCCATGGGAGCGCTGCTCAGCGCAGATACCCTGGCCGGTGAGATCAGCTCCGGCACCATCCAGACGATCGTCACCAAGCCGCTGCGCCGCTCCGACGTTGTCCTGGGCAAATGGCTGGCATTCGCGGGCCTGCTGGGGCTTTATCTGCTGTTGATGTCCGGTGGGACTGTATTAAGTGTTTACTTCCAGTCGGGATATCTGCCGCGAAATTTGCTGGCAGGTCTGTTGCTGATCTACCTGGAGGCCCTGCTGGTGATGACCTTCTCCCTGGCGTGTTCCAGCGCCATACCGACGCTGGCAACAGGTGCAATGGTCTTCGGACTCTACGGTCTGGCGTTCATTGGGGGCTGGATCGAGCAAATCGGGGCGATATTCAACAATCAGACGGTTATCCAGGTGGGCATTGCCACCAGCCTGTTGTTCCCCACAGAGGCCATCTGGCGCAGGGCTACCTTTGAGATGCAGACCGCGCTGGGAGCGGTCCTGCAAATGACACCCTTTGTGACTCTCTCTGTCCCAAACCTATTCATGGTAGTTTATGCAGTGCTGTATCTACTGGTTGCACTGGCGGCAGCAATCAGGATCTTTCAAAAGAGGGATATATAGCCGTAGGGGCACGTGAGTTCGGCAGCCGAACTCCCATCGTGCCCCTACGGCTGTTGGGCGACGCAGGTGATGGGTTCGGGCTGGTCCTCGTCAAACACCGGGGCGCTGTAGAGGGCGTAGCGGCCGCCCTCCTCTTCGACGTCGCGGGGCAGGGGGCAGGTAAAGGTCACCGCGACCGGTTGCTCCGGCCCGACGACGACGTTGGCCAGGGAGTCGAGCAGGGTACAGGCCAGGCCGACGCCCAGGAGGTGGCTGTACTCGCACAGGCGCAGGACCTGGGGGGCGGCGTCTTCGGCGACGCTGCAGGACAGTTGGACTTCCTGGCCGGGGGTACAGCTTAAGGCGTCTTCGTCCGCGGCCGGCTGCTCGGTAAAGCCGCAGTTGCGCAGGGGGCCCAGTTGCCCCTCGGTACAGGGCTCGGTGACGAAGCTGCCGGCCGGCGGCACGAACAGCTCCTGGGAGGCGGTGTTATTGGCGTCCCAACCGGCTACAAAGTCGCATTGCGGCCGCTCGATGGGCGCGCCGTCCTCGGTCTCCAGGCCGCTTGGCTCCCAGACCTGGTTGCCGGCCTCGTCGAGCACCGGGCTGCCCTCACAGAGGAACTCGTCGGGGTTAAAGGTAAAATCCAGGGCCAGGTCGGCCCCGCCGGCGGGAATGTCCACCTCGGTAATGTCAATCCACTGGCAGTCCATGCCGGCAATGTACTCGTCTACCCAGCCGGCCTGGACGCCCTGGTTGAGGCAGGTGTAGGGGTGGGTCAGGGGCGTGTACTCGTTGTTGCTCAGCCGGCCGGTGCTTTCCACGCAAAAGGCCTGCTTGCTGGCCAGGCTCTCCACCTCGCCGGTCAGCAGGAAATCGCCGTAATTGCTGAAGTGGAAATGGTCGTGGCAGACGTTGTACTGGAACAGGTTATGGGCCGGGTCTTCCGACCGCACCGGCCCAATGTGCAGCGGTTCGACGCCGGTGTTATGAATCGTGGCGTCAAATTGCAGCAACCGCCGCCAGCCGCTGCCGGCCACGCACTGCTCGACCAGGGCGCAGGATTCGGCCGTAAAATAGCGGTAGGTAATGCGGTAATTGGCCAGCTCGTCGGCGACCACCTCAATGTCCGGGGCGGCGGCCTGGGTGATTTCCCCCAGCCGCACCTGGCCGGCCAAATCCTCGTCCCAGGCCAGGCGCTCGAAGACCAGCTCCGTTTCCGAGACGCCCACCCAGGCGGCCAGCGCCTCCAGGCAGGACTCATTGGCCAGCCGCGTCCGGTGGCAGCCGCCCACCCCGCCGCTGCTGGCCTGGCAGGTATGGTCGTAAAACATCCAGGCGTTCTCCGAGTCGAAGCTGTTGGGCGGAAAGCCAGACTCGTTCAGGCAGGCGTTGCCGGTGCGCTGCAAGATCAGGTCGGGGTCGAGCGGCAAAATGAACGGCTCGTTCCAGCGGCCGCCCACTGCGCCCAGGGCCGGCTCGGCGGCGGCCGGCGATTCCACGTCAGTCAGGATGGTGCTGCTGAAAGTATAGCCAACCAGCACCAGGTCGTGGCCCTCTATCGTCTGCCGCTCCGGCCCGGCCGGGTCGAGGCGGAAGGCCCAGAGCGCCTCCGGCGGCAGGGGCAGCGAGCCTTTGTCGCGGTAGACGAAGTTGCGGAAATTGAGCCGGCGGCGGGTCAGCCGGGCCTGCCGGTAGGCCAGCCCCGTCCAGTACGATTCCGGCCGTTCCAGCAGCGCTTCGGCCACCCGGTCGCGCATCTCCTCAGGGAAGTCGTCCAGCAACACCCCCACCCGGCTCTCCATTTGCAGGGCAATGAGGGCGCCATCCCTGGGTGGCAACTCAGGTATGGGGGTGGTTGGCGCGGCCGTTTCCTCCGCCTCCGGGTTCGCCTGGCGGGTGGTGTTTGCGCCGGGGCGCGGCGTCGCTTCCGTTGGCGGCCGGGCGCCGGTCACCTCCGGCGTTCTGGTCGGCCGGCGGGTCAAAATCATGCCGGTTGAAAGCTGGCCGGGGGGCAGGCCCAGAATGTTCTGCTGGTTTAAATAAAAGGCCGCTGCCAGCCCCAGGAAACCTACAAAGGCAATCAGGTAAATTTTCCAGTTTCCTTCGCTGCCGGCCGGGCGTTTGGCTCCTTCACTCTCTTCGGACAGGGTACACCTCTTTGAGTTTAGAGTTCTGAGTTAGAGTCTTGGGCTGGATTGTATTCTTTGAGTCCACAAGTGGCAATTGGCTGGACCGCGATCCACCATTGAAGTACAGAAGCATGGCCGGGATGATCCGGCTCAACGGCCGGATAGTTGTCTTGAAAACGCTGTTCTGGATCGGTTGTAAAAGTGCTAAAATGTTCATTAAAGATGCAATAGACCTTTTCAGTAAATAGCTGCCAGCTATAAGCTGTAAGCTTTTTCATTCCTTCGTGGTGGGCGGGCGGTAGCCTCGCCCATATAAACTCTTTCCTGAGCAGTTACCCGAAAACAGGGTACAATGTAAGTATGGACCGGGACATTCTAGACATTCCCGAGGTCTTTCGCCGGGCCTTTGAAGAAGAGTGGGAAAAAGAAGAGAAAGAGGGCGGAGAAGGCGACGACGGCGGTAAAAAAGACCAGGGCCGGGGCCGGCCGTGGTGGGCCAACCGCTGGTTGTGGCTTCTGACCGTCTTTCTTATTTTGCTCCTGAGCTTTAACTGGCTGGTCACGACCTACACCAACTGGCTGTGGTTTACCGCCCTGGGCTACCGGCAGGTGTGGCTGCGCCAGTGGACTATCCGGGTCGCCGTCTTCATTCTCTTCTTTGTCGTGGCCGCGGCCGTCCTGCTGGTCAACTGGCGGGTGGCTTATGGCCAGGCCCGGCGCACCCGGCAGGCCTTCCGGCTGCGGCTGTTGGAGCTACCCGGCGTGAACTGGCTGGTTACCGCTGGCGCCCTGTTCCTGGCCTTTGTCCTGGCCCTGATGGCCTCCGGCCGGTGGCAACAATTGCTGTTGTATATCTACCGGGCGCCCTTTGGCCGGCGCGATCCCGTCTTTAACCTCGACCTGAGCTTTTACCTCTTTGAATTACCCGTTTACCGCTTTCTGCAAAACTACTTCGCCATCCTGCTGATGCTCACCCTGCTGGGGGTCGCCGGCCTCTTTGCCGTAGACAACTGGCCGGCCGCCCAGCGCGGCCAATGGCGGCCGCAGCAGCTTCCGGCGCTGCGCCGCCAGGTGGCGCTGCTGGCCACGCTTCTCTTTCTCCTGTGGGCGGCCGGCCTGTGGCTGGACGTGTACGAGCTGATGTACTCCACCCGGGGCGTCGCCTTTGGGGCCAGCTATACCGACCTGCACGCTGTCCGCCCGGCCCTCTACGCCCAGCTAGTCCTGGTGCTCTTGCTAGCCCTGGCCACGGCCGTCAACTTTTTCCGGCTGGAGCTGCGGCCGCTCCTGTTGACGGGGGCGCTGTGGCTCCTGGTCGCCGTTTTTGCCGGCAACCTCTACCCGGCCCTGCTGCAGCGCTACTCCGTCGAGCCGAACGAGCTGGCCCGCGAAGCGCCGTACATTGAGCAAAACATCGCCTTCACCCGCCTGGCCTTTGGCCTGGACCAGGTGGACACCCGGCCGTTTGGCGACCTGGGCGAGTTGGACGAACAGGACCTGGCCGAAAACCGGGATGCGCTGCAAAACGTGCGCCTGTGGGACTACCGGCCGCTCCAGCAAACGTACGCCCAGTTGCAAGAGCTGCGTCCCTACTACACCTTTAGCTCCATTGACATTGACCGCTACGAACTCGACGGCGAAGTGCGCCAGGTGATGCTGGCAGGGCGGGAACTGGATCCACGCGGCCTGACGGCGCCTTCCTGGGTCAACCGCAAGCTGGAATTCACCCACGGTTACGGCGTAGTCATGAACCCGGTAGACCAGATCACGCCGGAAGGCCAGCCGTTCTTCTTCATCAAAGACCTGCCGCCGGCCAGCACGGTGCCGCTGGAAGTTGAGCGGCCGGAAATTTACTTCGGCGAGATGATGGAGGAAGTCGTCTTCGTCGGCAGCCGGCTGGAAGAATTTGACTACCCCAGCGGCAACGAAAACGTCTACAGCAGCTACAGCGGCCGGGGCGGCGTGGTCATGGACAGTCCCCTGAAACGCCTGGCTTTTGCCTTTCGCTTTGGCGAGACAAACCTGCTGCTCAGCCAGTACATTACCGGCCAGACCCAGGTTATTTTCTACCGGCAAATCAGCGACCGGGTGCGGCAAATTGCGCCGTTCCTGGAGCTGGACAACGATCCCTACCTGGTGGTGGCTGATGGCCGGCTGGTGTGGATGTTAGACGCCTACACCCTCAGCGACCACTTTCCCTACGCCACGCCCACCGAGCGTGGCCATAACTACATTCGCAACGCCGCTAAAATCACCGTAGACGCTTACGACGGCACGGTCACTTACTACCTGGCCGCGCCGCAGGACCCACTCATCCAGGCTTACGCCCGCGCCTTCCCCGGCCTGTTCCATCCTCTGGAGGAGATGCCGGCCGCGCTGCAGGTCCACATCCGCTACCCGGAAGACCTCTTCACCGTCCAGGCCCAGCAATACCTCAAATACCACATGACCAGCGTCCAGGTCTTCTACAACCAGGAAGATTTGTGGCAAATTCCCCACGAAATCGTCGAAGAAGGTACGGAACAGCCCATCGAAGCCTATTACGTCATTCTCTCCCTCCCGGACGAGGGCCAAACGGAGTACCTGCTGATCCAGCCCTATTCGCCGGCCGGCAAAAACAACATGGTCGGCTGGATGGCGGCCCGCAACGACCCGGCCCATTACGGCGAGCTGGTGGTCTACGAACTGCCGAAGCAGGAGCTGGCTTTTGGCCCGATCCAGATCGAGGCCCGCATTAACCAGGACACCCTCATCTCCCAGCAATTGACGTTGTGGAACCAGCTCGGCTCCCGGGTCATTCGCGGCAACCTGATCGTCATCCCCATGAACGACAGCTTCCTCTACGTCGAGCCGCTCTACCTGCTGGCCGAGACGAGCGAGCTGCCAGAGTTGAAGCGGGTCATTCTGGCGACCGGCAATCGCATCGTCATGCGCGAGACGCTGAACATGGCCTTGGCCGCTCTCATCGAGGGCGCGCCCAGCGTGGACGAAGTCGTCGCCGAGGAGCCGCCGGCCGGCGACCAAACCGAACCGGAAACGGCGCCGCCCCTCCCGGCCGGCGCCACCGTCGAAGCGCTGGTCCAGTCGGCCAACGCCCACCTCCAGGCGGCCGAGGAGGCCCAACGCAACGGCGACTGGGCCACCTACGGCCGGGAGCTGGAAGCCCTGCGCCAGGACCTGGGGCGATTGGCAGAGTTGACAGGCGGGAATGAGTAGAGACGTTGCGTTGCAACGTCTCTACATAATCAATGTGCTCTGTTCGACGTTGATGAGCCGGCCGTAAAGAATCTGTTCGTTGATCTCCAGGTTGTTGATCAGGCCCAGGGCATGGAAACGAACCGCATCGAAGTCCCGGCCGAATGGGAAGCGCTACCCGTCCACCGCTGGGGTGGCGCGATCCTGATTATCGGCGCGCCCAATAGTGGCAAGAGCACCTTCGGCCGCACCCTCTACGGCCGGCTGGCCGCCCAGGGCCAACCGGTCGCCTACCTGGACGCCGACGTCGGCCAGCAGGCCCTTGGCCCGCCAACCAGCCTCATCCTGGCGCTCCCTGGCCAGCCGGCCGGCCCGCCCACCTTTCCGCCCACCGGGCCGCGTTGGATGCGCTTTGCCGGCAATAATTCGCCCCGTGGCCACATGCTGCCGGTCATCCTGGGCCTCCACCACCTGCGCGACCTGGCCTGGCAGGCCGGGACGACGGCCCTGGTCGTGGAAACGTCCGGCTTCGTGGACGCCGAGCGGGGCGCGGCCACGCTGAAGTGGGCCAAGGTAGAGCTGCTCCGGCCGCAGGCCGTCGTCGCCTTCCAGCACGAAAAGAGCTGGAACCGATCCTTAGCCCCCTGCGCCGGCTGCTCGGCCGGCGGCTACACATCCTGCCCGTCCCGGCCGCGGCCCGCAATCGCTCCTCCGAAGAGCGCCGCGCCCACCGCGCCGGCCGCTACCGGGCCTACTTCCGGGACGCCCGGCCGCAGACCCTCTCCTACCAGCGCCTGGCCGTCTTTCCCCGCCGGGCCTTCATCCCCGGCCAACTGCTGGCCCTGGAGGACGGCAACGGCTTCGCCCTGGCCCTGGGCGTCGTCGAGCGGGTAGACACGGCCGGCCAGCAGCTTACTCTCTACACCCCCTGGGACGGCCAGGGAACGCCGGCCGCCCTGCGCCTGGGCGACCTGCGGCTGGACCTGGCCACGTTTCACGATGAGCCTCTCTTTTAATGGTTGCCGGAACAGGCCCATTCGCCGGCTGCTCTTCAGCGGTTGGCTGGCTGCTCTGAGTTTGTTCTTCATGGCCGTCGCCGGCCGCAACCTGGCCAACTACTACCCGGTCAGGGCCGACGAAGCCTGGATCATGTCCGCTTCCTACAAGCTGGCGACTCAGGGCGTTTTTGGCACCGACATGTTTGCCGGCTTTTACGGGGCGGAGCGCCATTACTTTATCGCCTTGCCGGGGTTACACCTCCTGCAGGCCGCGCTCTTTCGCCTGGCCGGCGCCGGCCTGTTCCAGGCCCGGCTGCCGGCGCTCTTCAGCGGCCTGCTGCTCATCTGGCTGGTAGGGGGGCTGGCCCGCCGCTGGTACGGCGATGGGGTTGGCCTGGCGGCCAGCGGCTTGCTGCTTTTCTGGCGCTCCCACCTGGCCGCCAGCGACCCCCGGCTGCCGCTGCTGGCCGTCTCGCAAAACGGCCGCTACGACGCCCTGGCCCTGGTCTGGCTGGCCATTTTCCTGCTGGACGAGTTGTGGCGCCGGCCGGGCCGGTTAACGGCCGTGGCCCTGGGACTGGCGCTGGCCGCGGCCACGCTCACCCAGTTTTTTGGGCTGTTCACCATCTTCCTGGCCGCCGCTGCCTGGTGGCGGCCAAAAGAAAATAGAGTCCAGCCTAGCCGGCTGGCCGTCTGGACAGTAACCGCTTTTTTGCTGCCGGTGGGGCTATACGGGCTCTATGCCGCCGCTCACTGGCCGGATTTTGTTGGCCAGGCCAGTTTGAAAGGGGCGCGGCTGCAATTTGGCTCACCGGCATTTTACCTGGACAACCTCCTGCGCGAGCCGGAGCGCTGGCGCTGGCCTGGCCAACCCATGCTTTGGTCCTCACCCGGCCGGTGGCAGCCGCGCGGCGATTGGCTGTTGATTTTAGGCGGCTTGCCGGCCCTATTGGGCGGCTGGCTGGCCATCGCCAGGCCACCCGGCCGGGCGGCCGGCTGGTTGGCCTGGGGCAGCCTGGCCCTCTTTTCGGCCGGCCTGGCCCTCTTCGACCAGACCAAAGCCCCGCTCTACGCCGTCCTGCTTTTGCCGGGCCTGTGCCTGGGCTATGCCCTGGTTGGGGTCAGGGGGTGGCGCTGGCTGGTCAAAAGTGGCCGGCCGTGGCCGGCTCGCCTGGCCGCCGGCCTTTTAGCCCTCGTTATCGTGGCCGTACTCATGATAGAAAGTGTGCGCAGTTACAGGTGGGACTACCAGGCTGCGGCCGCGGCGACCCCCTACCTGGAAGTCGGCCGGCAAATTGCCGCTTTTGTGCCTCCCGGCAAAGCACTCCTGGGGGCCGAGCGCTGGTGGTGGGCGCTGCGGGAGTACCCTTACCTGGCGCTGAACAACCTGTGGGCCCAATGGGAAGCGGCCGAGGAAGACCGGCCCGGTTCCGTCGCCTTTGCCGGCCAGGTCGCCGCCAGCGGCGCGGAGTTTATCGTCGTCAACGACAACGTGCGCGGCGACATCGCCGGCCACTCCGCCGCCCTGCAGGCCCAATTCTACGATTTTCTAAGCGACTGCAGCGTCCTTCTCGCGGACTGGACGGACGAGAGTTACGGCCGGATTGAGATTTACCAGGTCAGGCAGCCCTGCCAGCCCGCCGGCGGTTGAAATCGCCGGCTAGTGGTGGAAAGTGCGTTAAAACGCACTGAGGAGGCAACCGGCTGAGTTGGTTTGTGATCCATAACGCGGTATTTCAACGTCTCGCGCCAGGATAGGGGCTCTGAGAAGGGAGCTTATTTGCCGGGCTAGGAAAAGTGTCGCGATTCTGGTATGATGGGCAACGTTAATGGCGGTCCTGGCCTGTTACGGGGATGAGGGGACTGATGAGCGGAACGTGGGATGACATTTTTGAAACAGCCGAAAAAGAGCAGTTCGTCGGCCGCGAGCAGGAACTGGCCCTTTTTCAGCAGGAGTTAGGCCAGGCCCGGCCGCGCCGGCTCATTTTTTACATTTCCGGCCAGGGGGGCGTGGGCAAAACCAGCTTGCTGCAACGCTACCAGGAGACGGCCGCCACCCTGGGTTTCCTGGTGGCGGAGAGCGACGAGCAGCAGGGCGACATGCCCACTATTCTCGGCCATTTCGCCCGGCAGATGGCGGCCGCCGGCCACAGGCTGGGCGAGTTCGGCGAGCGGTACGAGAAGTACCGCCAACTCCGGCAGGAGATCGAGACCGACCCCGACGCTCCCCAGGGCCTGGCCGGCCTGTTGGCCCGGACCACCATTCAACTCGGTTTTGGCCTGCTGGACGAAGTGCCGGTAGCCCGCCAGGTGACCCGCCTGGTTTCCGACGACCTGCGCGAAGGGGTCGCCAGCCAGGGCAGCGAATGGGCCGCTTACCTGGCCAAAAAGCTGGCCAACAAAGACGAGGTGGCCCTGGTCAAAGACCCCGCCGCCGTTCTGACTCCCCTTTTCTTCACTGCCCTCAACAAAGTCGCCGAGAAGCAGAAGGTCCTGCTGTGCTTCGACAACTTCGAGTTCACTCGCCGCTACCTGGACGGCTGGCTGGCCCGGCTGCGGGAGTATAAGCCGTCGGCCAACATTCGCCTGGCCATTGCCGGCCGCACGCCGCCCGGCCCCGACTGGGAAAAGCTCAATGCCGCTACCCTCCATGTGCCCCTGGAGGTCTTTACAGACGAGGAGGCGGAACGTTTCCTGGAGTTGCAAGCCATCCACGACCCGGAGCGCCGCCGGGAAATCGTGGACTTTTCCGGCCGGCTGCCGGTGCTGATGAGCTGGCTGGCCGCGCCGGAAGGCGACAGCCCCGACCCGGCCGTGCCCACGGCCGACATCGTGGACCGCTTCCTGCGCTGGGTGGCGGAGCCGACCCTGCGCCGGGCGGCCCTCTACCTGGCCACGCCGCGCTTTTTCAACCTGGACCTGGTGGCCCTGTTGCTGGAGCGGGACAGCCCGGCGGCGGCCGAGAGCGAGTTTGAATGGCTGCGGCGCCTGCCGTCGGTGAGTGAACGGGAGCGCGGCTGGCAGTACCACGAGGTGGTGCGCCGCTACCTGCTCCATTACCAGCGCCAGAAGAGCAGCCAGACCTACCGCCAGTTGCACGGCCGGTTGGCCGGCTACTACAACGGGCAGCGCCAGGCCTTGAGCCTGGACGACGAAGCAGGCTGGGCCAACGAGAGCTGGCGGCAATACACCCTGGAGTATGCCTACCACCACCTGGCGGCCGGGCCGGACCTCCACTGGCCCGACTTCCTTAACCTTTTCGCTCTGGCCCTTCGCCGACAGCGCGCTTTGGCCCGCGAGCTGGCCGATCTGCTCCTGGTGCCGGCCAGCCGCGACGAATTGAGCGAGACCCAAAACCAGGCCGCCCAGCTTTTCAACAGCCAGCTCCAGGCCACTGCGGCCGGAAAGCTTATTGACGGGTTCGCTTTATTTGACTACCTGCGAGATCAGCCACTTTCCCCCCCAGCTCTAGCAGTTGCTTTGGTCTATCATGGCGAAGCCCTTCGCCAGCTTGGCCGTTACCCTGAAGCGATAGCCGACTTCAACCAAGCCATCGAATTGGATGAGCAGGATGCCGGGGCCCTTGCCCGTCGCGGAGAGACCCACAGACTGATGGGAAATTATGAAGCGGCGCTGGCCGACCTCAACCAGGCGATTGAACTGGATGAAAAGAATGCCTGGGCCATTATCAGTCGTGGGGGGATCTACTCGCTGATGGAGAACCATGAGGCCGCGCTGGCCGACTTAGACCGGGCCATTGAACTGGATGAGAAGTACGCCAAGGTCATTGCTATTCGTGGAGAGATCTACCGGCGAATGAGGAATTACGAAGCGGCGCTGGCCGACTTCAACCGGGCCATTGAACTGGATGAAAAGAATGCCTGGGCCATTACCAGCCGTGGGGAAACCTACCGGCTGATGGGGAACCACGAAACAGCGCTGGCCGACTTCAACCGGGC
>JAKEFB010000091.1 GCA_022616275.1 Chloroflexota bacterium | reverse complement strand
GCGTACACCTGATGCGGCGCGCTGTCGGCAAAGCGTTGGCTGTTGAGCACTTGATGGACCGTTTCCTTTTCGGCTGGGCTCAAGGCCCTGGGCGAAGCCGGCCGGGGCTGCGGCTCTCTTGCTGGCTGGGGTTGACGCGAGCGGTACAAGCTGCTGCGCGGCAACCCCAACGCCTCGCAGGCCTGGCTCAGGGGCACAACTTGGGCCAGTTCTTCGACCGCCTGGCGCATCAGTTCGCCTCCTTGCTGTCGCTCAACGTTTGCTCTAAGGCTTGCGCTAGCTTTTTTTGGGCGGCGATGATCAGCTCGGCCTGTTCCAATTGCCGCCGCAGCCGTTCGTTCTCCCGGCGCAGCCTGGCCAGTTCGACCGCCTGACCATCCTGCTGGCTTTTCCGGCCGCGCTGCTGCACCGCCAGCCCTTGCAGTTGGCCGGCAGCTCGTTGGCGTCGCCAGGTGTTCAAGTGGGACGAGTACAACCCTTCCCGCCGCAACAACGCCCCCACCTGACCCGGCTGGTCGCACCGCTCGGCCTCCTCCACAATCCTCTGCTTGTAGGCGGCCGTGAAGCGCCGCCGTTGGCCACAGGGTACGACCTCTGGGTCTGCTGGTCGGCCGCCTGGCGTGACACCGTTGCCTTGGACGATAGTTGATTGTTTTTGAGACATTTTCTTTCTCCTCCGCCCTCAGATTCTACAGTAATTTCTGAGTCTGGAGTGTCTCATACTATATTGACACAGAGGGGGTCTCTTTACCTGTTTGTAAGGCAGCGTCTTGCCAGGCAAAAGATGTGTCTTGTAAGCGCCAGTCGGCCGGGTAGGCCAGGGTAACGCCATACCTGGCCTGTAAGTAGGGCGGAACAACAAAGCCCTCCGGCACATCGGAGATTGGAGCGGATGTTTCCGTTGCCGCAGGTAGCGGGGTTGTGGTGGCTTCGCTCTCCATCGTCGAGGTTGCGGCCGATTCCTGGCTCACTGTGCTCGTTGCATCGGTCGGTGGTGTGCTCTCACTGCGGCCGTTACAGGCAGAAATGTAGACGGCAATGCTTAAAAACAGGACGAATAAGATTTTTCGATTCATATTGCCTTTACTAAGATTACTCTTTGGATTACCAGCACACCACCCTGCTCCTGGCGAAAAACAAGTGATGAGGGATAAACTCAATCCTCATCACTTCTTCTATACCCTCGGGCCGACTCGAACGGCCAACCTAAGCATTAGGAGTGCTTCGCTCTATCCTTTGAGCTACGAGGGCTTCTCTTCAAGGGAACACAGAGATCACGGAGGAGACACAGAGATCGGCAATCAAGGATTGCTTAGAGAGAACACAAAGTTTTATTTCTCTAAGTGTTGTGTCTTTTCCGTGGGGCTCTATGCCCTGAGCGGTTACTTTTCTGATAGAATTGTACCAAAGCGGGGGTGAGTTTGCGAGTTGGCGGGTCTGCGAGTTTGCAGGGCGGGCATAGAGTGGACAGTCTGGGTTACTTTTAGAGAGAGCACAATGATGGAAGCGGATGTTGTAGTGGTGGGTGGTGGCGCGGCCGGGTTGACGACGGCCGGGGCGTTGAAACACGTGGGACTGGAAGCAGTCGTCCTGGATAAAGACGACCAGGTGGGCGGCGTCTGGGCGCGGCGATACGAGCGGCTGCGGCTGCACACCGTCCGGCCGTTTTCGGGGCTGGCCCATTATCCCATTCCCCGCCGCTATCCCTGGTATATACCCAAGAACCAGTTTGCCGGCTACTTGCAGGAGTACGCCCGCCACTTTGACCTGGACGTGCGGCTGGAGTGGCCAGTGGCCAAAATCCGGCCGGAAGGAGAGCCGGCCGCGCCCACCTGGGTGGTAGAGGGAGACAAGGGGGCGTGGCGCAGCCGGGTGGTGGTTGTCGCTCTGGGGCATTACGGCCGGCCAACCCAACCAGCCTGGCCAGGCCAGGAGACGTACCAGGGCCGCCTGCTACATTCGGTCGAGTACCGCACCGGTCAGGAGTTCGCCGGCCGGCGGGTGCTGGTGGTCGGCACGGGAAACAGCGGCAGCGAAATTTGCGTGGACCTGGTCGAGCAGGGAGCGGCCTTCGTCGCCAACAGCGTCCGCACGCCGCCACCGGTTGTGCCCCGCGACGTGCTGGGCTTCCCGGTGCAGGCTTTTGGCATGTTGCTTACGCCGCTGCCGCCAGGCCTGGCCGACAGGATTGGCTACGCCATTGCCCGAACGGCGATGGGCAACCTGGGCCGCTACGGGCTGGGCCGGCCGGCCTGGCTGCCTTTCACCGCCCACCGTGTGCCCATCATTGACGTGGGCTACGCCAAAGCGCTGAAGCGCGGCCAGATTCAGCTCCGGCCGACTATCGGCCGCCTGACGCCGGGCGGTGTGGTCTACGAGGACGGCCGGGAGGAGGCCTTTGACGTAATTGTGGCCGCTACCGGCTTCCAGACGGGGCTGGCTACCTTGCTGGAAGCGCCCGGGCTGGTGGACGAACGGGGCTACCCGCGCTTCCCGTCCGGCCGGCCGACCAGTTATCCCGGCTTTTACTTTATGGGCTATACGGAAAGCGTGCGCGGCCACCTCTACGAAGCCAACTGTGATTCGAGGCGGCTGGCCAGGACGATTGCCGCCTATCTCCAACCAGCCTGAACCGCTAAAACCCCGTAGGTTTCGCAAACCTACGGGGTTTTCCCCCAGTTGCCTGCGCCTCTGAACGGTGTAGACTTAGTGGAACGATTTGCAAAATCGTTCTACTTCGTAGGAACTGTGGCAGCGATGAAGCGGATTGGTGTATTTACCAGCGGAGGCGACGCGCAGGGGATGAATGCGGCCGTGCGGGCCGTGGTCCGCTTTGCCCTTAACCAGGGGGTGGAGGTCTATGCCATTTACGAGGGCTACCAGGGGATGGTGGACGGTGGGGACCGGATTCGACCCATTGGCTGGAGTGACGTGGGCGGGATTTTGCACCAGGGTGGCACGGTGATTGGCTCGGCCCGGTGTGCTGCTTTTCGCGAAAGAGACGGCCGGAAAAAGGCGGTGCGTAACCTGGTTGAACATGGTATTGACGGGCTGGTGGTCATTGGGGGGGATGGCAGCCTGACGGGGGCTTCTGTCTTGCGCCAGGAGTGGCCGGAATTGATCAATGAACTGGTGGCCGAGGGCCAGATTAGCCCGGAAGCGGCCGGTCGCTACCCCCAACTGGCCGCCGTGGGGATGGTCGCCTCCATTGACAACGACATGTACGGCACCGACATGACGATCGGGGCAGACACGGCTTTACAACGGATTACCGACGCCGTGGACGCTATCTCCAGCACAGCCGCCAGCCACCAGCGGACCTTCGTCGTCGAAGTCATGGGACGGCGTTGCGGCTACCTGGCCCTGATGGGCGCCCTGGCCAGCGGCGCGGACTGGGTGTTGATCCCGGAAAGCCCGCCCAACCTGGACGAGTGGGAGGCCAAAATGTGCCAGGTGTTGGCCCAGGGCCGCACGATGGGCCGGCGGGACAGCATTGTCATCGTGGCCGAAGGGGCGCGCGACCGGCACGGCAACGCTATTAGCAGCGAATACGTCAAGCGGGTGCTGGAAGAGCGGCTGGGGGAGGATACACGGGTGACAATCCTGGGCCACGTCCAGCGCGGCGGCTCGCCCAGCGCCTTTGACCGCAACTTGAGCACACTGCTGGGCGCGGCGGCCGTGGGGGCCATCCTGGAGACAGCGCCCGGCGACGATATTCCCGTGATCGGCATGCGGGGCAACAAGATCACCCGCACACCGCTGTCCGAATGCCTGGATAAGACCCGGGCTGTGGAGCAGGCGATTGCCGGGCATAACTATGAGCTGGCCATGAGTCTGCGTAGTGCCAGTTTCCGGGAAGCGTTCCAGACGCTACGGACCCTGGTGCGGGCCTTACCTCATGGGCCGGACCCAGGGCAGCGGCGTTTGCGGCTGGCGGTGATGAACGCCGGCGCGCCGGCCCCGGGGATGAACACGGCCGCGCGGGCTGCCGTCCGGCTAGGGTTGGATAGGGGCCACGTGATGCTGGGCGTTTACCACGGTTTCCAGGGCCTGATTGACAACCAGATTCGGGAGCTGGACTGGATGAGTGTCAATGGCTGGGCGCTGCGAGGTGGCTCTGAATTGGGCACTAACCGCAGGATTCCCAGCGGCAGCGACTTTTACGCCATTGCCCGCAACCTGGAAGAACACCGGATTGAGGGGTTGTTGATGATTGGCGGCTGGTCCGGTTACGAGGCTATCTTAGAGCTGCACGGCCGGCGTAATACCTTCCCGGCCTTTAGCATTCCCATGGCCTGCCTGCCGGCGACGATTGACAACGACTTGCCCGGTTCGGAACTCAGCGTGGGGGCCGACACAGCCCTCAATAATATCGTTTCGGCCGTAGACAAGATCAAACAGTCGGCCGTGGCGGCGCGCCGGGCCTTTGTCGTCGAGGTGATGGGCCAGTATTGCGGCTACCTGGCACTGATGAGCGCCCTGGCCACGGGCGCCGAGCGGGTGTACCTGCCTGAAGAAGGGGTGACGCTGCGGGATTTGCAGGCCGATGTCGAGCAGTTGATTAAAGGTTTCAAGCAGGGCAAGCGGTTGGGCATGATGATTCGCAACGAAAAAGCCAGCCAGACGTATACCACCGATTTCATGTGCGCTCTGTTTGAAGAAGAAGGGGATAAGCTCTTCGACGTGCGGACGGCTATCCTGGGGCACATTCAGCAGGGTGGCAGTCCAACGCCGTTTGACCGGATTATGGCCACCCGGTTGGCGGCTAACTGTGTGGCTTACCTGGAAAGCCAGATTGGCCAGGAAGAGCCGAAGAGCGCCTGTATTGGGCTGCAAAACGGCCGGCTGGGCTTTACCGACCTGGAGGACGTGCCCCGGATGCTGGACCGGCGCTTCCGCCGGCCGAAAGAGCAATGGTGGTTGAGCCTCCGGCCGATTGCCAGGGTGCTGGCCCAGCCAGGACCAGAAGATGTGGCTGTGTAGGTGTGTGCGAGATGGGCTACGGCCCGCCACGAATGAAGAAAAAGCTTACAGCTTACAGCTTATAGCTGACAGCTATTTACAGGAGACCAAGGCATGAAGATTGGCATTTTGACAGGCGGGGGTGACGTGCCGGGTTTGAACCCATGCATTAAGGCTGTTGTCCATAACGCCATAGACGGAGGGCACGAAGTCTTCGGTATTCGCCGGGGGTGGGATGGCCTTTTGTCGTTGAATCGGGACGCCCCGGAAAGCGTGGAGAAGAATATTATCCGCCTGGATAAGCAAAACACGCGGACGATTGACCGGACCGGAGGCACTTTCCTGCATACCAGCCGGACAAATCCCAGTAACGTCAAGCCGAAAGCTGTCCCCGATTTTCTCAAGGATCCCGAACACCTGGAGGCCGAGGCCCAGGATCCCCGGCCGCGCGACTTTACGCCCCACGTGTTGAGTAACCTGGAGTTTCTGGGGATTGACCGGCTGATCCCTATTGGCGGCGACGATACTTTAAGCTATGGCCAGCGGTTGCACAGTGAGGGATTCCCAGTGATTGCTATCCCCAAAACGATGGATAACGATGTGTACGGCACCGATTACTGTATTGGCTTCAGCACAGCCGTCACCCGCAGCGTGCAATTTATCCACCAGCTCCGCACCAGCACCGGTTCTCACGAGCGGATTGCGGTGGTTGAGCTGTTCGGCCGCAACAGCGGCGAGACCAGCCTGATCAGCTCCTACCTGGCCGGTGTGGACCGGGCGCTTATCTCTGAGGTCCCTTTTGACCCGGAGCGGCTGGCCGAGTTGGTGATGAGAGACAAGCGGACTAACCCCAGCAACTACGCCATGGTGACGGTGAGTGAAGGGGCGCATATTATCGGTGAGAAGGTCGTCGAGTACGGCGAGACAGACGCTTATGGCCATCGCAAATTGGGTGGCATTGGCGAGATTACCGGTGAGGCCCTTAAGAAACTGACCGGTGAGAATATCATTTACCAGCCGTTGTCTTACCTGATGCGCTCCGGCACGCCGGACGCGCTGGACCTGATGGTGGCCTTCAACTACGCCAGTATGGCTTTGGGCCTGATCACCAGCGGCGCCAGCGGCCGGATGGTCGCCCTGCGCGATGGAACCTACACTCACGTGCCGATGAGTACGGTTACCAGCGGCGTCAAGCGGGTAGACGTAGACGAATTGTACGACGTCAAGGAATACCGGCCGAAGATTCGCAACGTCCTGGGAAAGCCGATGTTCCTCTATTAGGGGAGAGATGAGACACCGAAATACGTCGGTGTCTCTCCTCCTGGCACTTATAAAACGATGAGACGATCTTGACATCGTTTGCTGGGGGCACATACAATACAATCAACGCGCCTATGGAACACAAAGATTATTAGCGATGGCCGGTAGTGAAAGAAACTGGTGAGCCTGACAATGCCTGCCGGTGCTCGCTGCCCCATCTCCCCTTGAAGGACATTCTCCATGATGTTGAAGAAACAACAGAATCTCTATTTTTTTCTGATCGCTCTATTGCTGGCCACCATAGCTTGTGGCCTGACCACTACAAACCAGGCGGAAACCCAGCAAATTGTACCGACAGCTACCACGGGAGCCGGCCAGCCGGCCGTACCGGTGAATCAGCCGGTCAGCAATAACCAGAATGCCCTGGCCCTGGAGACGGCCCTGATCAACCTTTACCAACAGACGAATCCTTCGGTAGTCCACATCCTGGTTTACCTGAGTGCGGAACAACCGATCGCCCTTGGCAGCGGCAGCGGTTTTGTCTACGACACGGCCGGCCGCATTGTCACCAACAATCACGTCGTCACCGACGGCGAGGTTTTTGAGGTGGTCTTTGCCGACGGCAATCGCCGCCGGGCGCAGGTGATCGGCACGGATGTGGACAGCGACTTGGCCGTGATTGCCGTAGATTCATTGCCGGCCGGCGTCAACCCGCTGCCCCTGGGCAATTCGGACAGTTTGCAGGTCGGCCAGGTGGTCGTGGCCATTGGCAACCCCTTTGGCGAACAGGGTTCCATGTCTATGGGCATTATCAGTGGCCTGGGGCGCAGCCTGGAGTCACAACGGGGCGTCGCCGACCCGAGCCTGCGGTACTCGCTGCCGGACGTCGTTCAGACGGACACCCCCATTAACCCCGGCAATTCCGGTGGCCCGCTCATTAACCTGCAAGGCGAGGTCGTGGGCGTGAACAGCGCCATCCGCAGCGACACCGGCTTTAACTCAGGGGTGGGGTTTGCCATTCCGGTCAACGCCGTGCGCCGGATCGTGCCCTCGTTGATTGAAAATGGCTCTTACGTTTATTCCTACATGGGTGTGCGTATCCAGACGCCGAACCTGAACACCCAGGAAGAATTAGAGCTACCCCAGTTGAATGGCGCTTATCTCATTGAGGTGACGGCCGGCGGGCCGGCCGAGGAGGCTGGGCTGATTCCGGCCGGGGCAGACGGCCTGGGCGGCGACCTGATTGTGGCCATTGATGGCCAGCCAATCAATAACACCGAAGATCTGATCAGCTACCTGGTCTTTAACACGGTCGTGGGCCAGACCGTAGACGTAACGGTTGTTCGCAATGGCGAGACAATAAATGTGCCGGTAACGCTGGGGGCCCGGCCGTAGGGTTGGAGCTTAAGCTTGAGCTTGAGTTAGAGTCACAATGACTCTAACCCCAACTCAAAACTAAAGAGGAGGATGTGATGCTAAGGCAAGAGGACTTACAAGAACTGGTGGCGTTTAACGGCCAGGGGGCCAAAATCATTAGCCTTTATCTGGATGCCGACACCGGAACGCAGACGAACGAGCTGATTAAACAACAGGCGCGGGCGCTTTTGCGAGAAGCGGAAGAGTATCCAGATGACGTCAAGGCCATCGAGGATTACCTGGACTATGCCCACGACTGGTCCAGGCCGGGTCTGGCCATCTTCTGCTGCACCGGGCAAAAGTTCTTCCGCGTCTATTCAGCGGCCGTCGCTTTTCGCAACCGGATCCGGATCGGCAACAAACCATACGTCAAGCCGTTAACCCACCTGATGGATCATTATGCCCATTTCGGCGTGATTGTGGTAGACCGGGTTGGCGCTCGCTTCTTTGAATATCACCTGGGTGAGCTGCAAGAGTCGGCCGGAACGATGGGCGAAGACGTGCGCAAACTCAAACGTGGCGGCGGTTCTTCTCGCGGCGGCGGCACGTCTTCGGCCACCGGCAAGCGGGGTGGGCAGGGCGGCCGGCACGAGGAAGAGGTGGTCCACCGTAACCTGCGCGAGGTAGCGGCCGCGGCCCAGAGCTTTTTTAGCGGCAAGCCTATCCGCCGCCTGTTCCTGGGCGGCACGGTCGAGACGGCGGCCCAACTGCGCGATTTGTTGCCCAAACAGTTGCAGAGCTGCCTGGCCGGTACTTTTCCCATGGAAATGACGGCCGGCGAGCACGAAGTGCGCCAGCGGTCGCTGGAATTGCTGCAGGAGGCTAATAATGAGCGGGAGAAGCGGCTGGTGGAACAGATGATCACCACGGCGGCCAAGGGTGGTAATGCTGTCACCGGCCTGGAGGATACGCTGCGGGCCGTCGCTGAGGGCCGGGTGCAGAATTTGATCATTAGCGATGGTTTCCACGCGCCCGGCTACCTGCACCAGGAAACGGCCATGCTCATGGCCGGCGAAGTGGGTGGCCTTTACAACGATGGTAAATTGCAGCAACTGGACGATGTGGTCGAGGCGGCCGTGGCCCGGACCATCGAGCAGGGCGGCCACGTGGAAATCGTGAGCGACAACCCCGAGCTGGAACGGGTAGGCCGGATTGGCGCCCTCTTGAGATATTGAGTGACCACCTGTACCCTTGGATGAGATTAGAGATTGGAGATTGGAGATCAGGAACAACTTCCAGTTGCCAATCTCTATTCTCTAATCTCCAATTCTCCGCTTTAGATGCTCTGCTGGAGCGGCTGGCCTGTACACCGGCCCCAGCGCTGACATTTAACCCCTACGGCCGCTCCCCTGAACCGGGCCTGGACGAGGCCAACGCTGTGCGCCGGGCTAACCTCCTGTTGTACTGGGGCCAGATGGCCGAGCGCCGGCCCCGGCTCCTGCTGGTGGGCGAAGCGCCGGGATATCGAGGCTGCCGCCTGACGGGAGTGCCTTTTACCAGCGAGTTTGTTTTGCTGAACGGGGTGGAGGCGGCCGGCCTGTTTGGCCGGGAGAGAGGCTACCGGACGACGGGTGAAGCCGGCCGGGTGTCCAGGGAGGCCAGCGCCACTGTCTTGTGGGAGGTAGTGGCCGGCTTCCAACCACCGCCCTTGTTGTGGAACGCCTTTCCTTTTCACCCCTACCAGAACGGCAACCCGCACTCAAACCGGCGGCCGGACGGCCGGGAATTAACGTTGGGGGAACCATTTCTTCGCGAGCTAATAACTCTCTTTGCCATTGAAACAGTCGTTGCCGTGGGCCGGACGGCCGGGGAAGCTTTACGTCGCGCCGGCATTCCGGCTGCTCTGGTGCGCCACCCTTCCCACGGCGGCAAAACACGCTTTGCCACCGGTCTGGTATACTTCAACCGATGATTCGAAGTGTATGGATTTGCCTTCTTTGCCTGTTGCTCCTGCCGGCCTGCACTCTGCTAACGGGCGATGAGAGTGACCCGGCCGCGGCCGGGACGGCGGCGGTCATCCCCACGCCGGCCATTACCCCGACGACCCCCAGTACACCGCAGGCGACGGAGCCGGCTGCCGGGCCGCAGCTCCCCTTAACCCTCACCATCTGGTTGGTGCCTGACGTGTCTACGCAGGCCGAGACCCCCGGCAGCGCAGCGTTGGCCCAACAGTTGGCAGCCTTTGAAGAAAGCCACCCGGACGTCAGGCTGAACCTGGAAATTAAAACGCCGGCCGGCCAGGGGGGGACGCTGAGCTATCTGCGGACCGGCCGGGGCGTGGCCCCCTCCATCCTGCCGGACGTGGTCGTTTTGCCACTGGACCGGCTGGCTACAGCGGCGGCTGAACAGTTAATCTATCCGCTGGATAGCTACGTCGGCCAGGAAATGCTGGAGGATTTATTTCCGGTGGCCAGCACTTTGGCCCGTCCCAGTGGGCCGTTAGTGGGTTACCCCTTTGCCCTGACCAACGTGGCCCACCTGGCCTATAATACCACGGTCATTACCGGTACCTTACCCACGACCTGGGAGGCGATGGTAACCGTTGACGGGGCCTCGTTTGTCTTTCCGGCCGGCAGCCCCGAGGGAGCGGAGCTGGCCTTGCAATTTTACCTGGCGGCCGGCGGCACGCTGGCCAATGAAGCCAACCAGCCGGTTCTCCAGGTGGAGCCGCTGGCCAATGCCCTGAACCAGTTTAGCCGGGGCCGGAACGAAGGCTTCATCTTGCTCCAGAGCAGCAACTTGACCACTCTAGCGGATTCCTGGCAACTGTTTGCAACCGGTGTTGCCTCCGTGGTGGGCACCAGGGCCAACCAGTATCTGAACGAGCGGGCCTCCAGCGCCAATGGCGCCTTTGCGCCCATTCCCGGCCTCAACGGTCCCATGCCGCCGCTGGTCATGGGCTGGGCCTGGACGATCAGCACCCCGGACCCGGTCCGCCAGGCGCTGGCCGGCGAGCTGATCGCCTGGCTGGCGTCCGGCCCTAATCTGGGGGACTGGTCGTTGCAAAGCCTGAACGCGCCGGCCCGCCGCTCGGCTTTTGAGCGTTGGCCGACCGACGATGCTTACGTGGCCTTTTTGCAGGCCCAGTTGGAGCAGGCCCAGCCATATCCGGCCACGGCCACCAGCCTGGTGCTCAGCGCCCTGGGCACGGCCGTATTTGACGTGATCTCCCTGGCCAAGCCCCCCCAGGTGGCGGCCGAAGAGGCGGCGGCGGCGCTGCAACCATGAAGAGTGGGCGAGTGGGCGAGTAGGCGAGTCAATAGGTACTCGCAAACGCGCAGACTCGCAAACTCGCAGACTTGCAAACTTTTTATGCCGGCGTATAACGATTACACAGAGCATGTTGACCACCTGATCTGGGCGGCGCTGGCAGCGGCCGACCCGGCGGTGGCGGTGCGCCGTCACCTGAAACGAGATGGCCGCTCCTTGCAAATCGGTGACCGGGTCTATGAGCTTGGCCAGGGTCGCGTTTTCCTGGTGGCGGCCGGGAAGGCGGCTGCCAGCATGGGACTGGCAGCCGCCGAGTTATTGAAGGGGCTGCTGGCCGGGGCAGTTTTTGTGGCCAAGAAGGGCGGCCGGCCGGCGGGCGAGGAGTTGTCCGCGGCCGGCTCTTACCGTCTCTTCCGGGCGGGCCACCCGGTGTCAGACGAGGCCGGGGTAGCGGCGACGGCCGAGGTCGTCAGCCTGCTCCAGCAGGCGACGGCCGGAGACCTAGCCTTGTGCCTGATTTCCGGCGGAGCCTCGGCGCTGCTGACCCAGCCGCGCATTGCCCTGGCGCAGTGGCAGCAACTGGTGGACGTGTTGCTGGGCAGTGGCTGCACGATTAACGAAATGAACACAGTGCGCCGGCAGTTGGACCGGGTGAAGGGTGGCGGGCTGGCCCGCCTGGCTGCTCCGGCGGCCTGCGTTGGGTTGATTTTGAGCGACGTGGTCGGGAATCCCCTGCCGGCTATTGGCAGCGGCCCGACCGTGCCGGAGCCGGCCGACCCCGCTGCGGCCCGGGCTGTGCTGGCCCGCTACCGGGTAGCGGACCGGCTGCCACCGGAGAGCTGGACGGCTATTGAACAGGTGCTGGACGAGGTTGAGTCCAGCGCAAAGACAGGGGTAGATTACGTTGTTGACAACGTGGTGGTAGGCGACGTACGCCAGGCAGCGCTGGCGGCCGTGGCTGCGGCCGGCCGCCTGGGCTTTGACGCCCGGCTGCTGACGGCCCGCCTGGAAGGCGAGGCGCGCGAGGTGGGCCGGGTGGCGGCGGCGCTGGCCAAAGATGCCCCGCCGGGTAGTTGCCTGGTGCTGGGTGGCGAGACGACGGTGACGATGCACGGCCAGGGGCGGGGCGGCCGGAACCAGGAATTGGCCCTGGCGGCGGCGATTGCCCTGGACGGCGAGGCGGAGGTTGTCATGGCCACTCTGGCTACCGATGGTGAAGACGGCCCCACCGGCGCGGCCGGGGCCGTGGTCAGCGGGGAGACGACCGGGCTGGCCCGGGCGCAGGGATTAGACCCACAAGCGTACCTGGCCGGCAATGATAGCTATACTTTTTTTAGCCAGGTAGGGGGCCTGATCCAGACCGGTCCCACCGGCACGAATGTGAATGATTTAGTTTTTATCTTGCGATACAGTTAGAGTGAGAGTTAGAGTGATATGACCATTAAATTTGGCACCGACGGCTGGCGGGCCGTCATCAGCGAGACGTTTACTTTTGGTAATTTGCGCCTGGTAGCCCAGGCGATTGCCGATTTTGTCCTGGAGGAAAATGGGACAGATCCCACCGTCATTATTGGTTTTGATACTCGTTTCCTATCGGACCGGTATGCGGCCGAGGTGGCCCGGGTGATGGCGGCCAACGGCATCCAGACCTGGCTGGCTCGGGCCGACACACCTACGCCGGCCGTTAGCTATGCCGTGGTGAACAAACAGGCTACGGCCGGGGTGATGATCACTGCCAGCCACAACGCCCCACGTTATAACGGCGTCAAGCTGAAGGCCAACTACGGCGGCAGCGCCAGTCCGGCCCAGAACCGGCGGGTGGAGTATTATCTGGAGGGCAACCTGGCCTCCGGCCGGGGCCCTAACCTGATGGAGCTGGACCAGGCGATTCGCCAGGAGCGAATACGGCGTTTTGATCCTTCCTGGGCCTACTATGAGCACCTGAGCACGCTGGTAGATCTGGATATCATTTCCTCAGGTGAGCTGCGGGTGGTTGCCGACGGGATGCATGGGGCCGGCCGGGGCGCCATTGGCGAGATGCTGGCCCGCGGCCGGACACGAGTGCAGAATATTCGCCACGAGATGAACCCTGGTTTTGGCGGCATTCACCCGGAGCCAATTACCAGGCACCTGGGGATGCTCATGTCCACCATCCAGGCCGGCCACTGGGATGTAGGGCTGGCCACCGACGGCGACGCCGACCGGATTGGGGCGGTGGATGCGCGGGGCAATTTTGTGGATCCGCACCGCATTTTTGCCCTGGTGCTGCGCTACCTGCTGGAAAAGCGCGGCTGGCGCGGCCGGGTGGTGCGCACGGTCTCGACCACGCGGATGATTGACCGGCTGGCCGCGCGGCACAACCTGCCCCTGGTCGAGACGCCGGTCGGCTTTAACCACATTGCCGACCAGATCCTGGGCGATAACGTGCTGATGGGTGGCGAGGAATCGGGCGGCATGACCATCAAGGGGCACATCCCGGAGGGTGACGGCGTCCTGCTGGGGCTGCTCTTGCTGGAGGTGATGGCCGAGGCCCGGGCGCCACTGCACGCGCTGGTAGAGGATTTGCTGGCCGACGTCGGCCCGGCCCAGTACGCCCGGACGGACATGAAACTGACCCGGCCGGTGGACAAGAAAGACATGGTCAACATGCTGGTCAATGCCGCCCCGGCGGCCATTGACGGCGTGGCCGTGGAGGATGTCCAGACGACCGACGGGGTGAAATACTACCTGGAAGATGGCAGTTGGCTGCTCATCCGGCCGTCGGGCACGGAACCGGTCCTTCGCGTGTATGCTGAGGCTCCTGACGACAATCGGGTGCGGGCGCTGCTGGGCTTTGGCGAGGAAATGGCCAATAAGACGTAGCCGAGCGGACATGGTTCTGTGGCCAGTATGTCTTTTATCGCTCTTTACTGGGACGAATTGAACCGAAGCGGAAACTTTTCCTGGCGGTTACTTACAAAGTTTTCATCAACACGTTCGAGGAGCCAATTGCCCGACCTGTCGTCGAAGATTTAGATGTTTCGCTGCTGGCGTTCGATCCAGAACGAGAGGAGATCGTCAGATGGATGACTTAGACCGTTATCGTGAGATTGTCAAGATGCTGATCACTGAATATGCCGTGTATCAACCGGCGCAGGGTGAGATTGAAGTTGAAACGATTTTTGACGAATCAAACGACCACTATGAGCTGATGTGTTCAGGCTGGAATGGCCCGTATCGCATCCACGGAAGCGTGTTGCACATTGACATTCGCGAAGGCAAGGTCTGGATTCAGCACGACGGAACCGAGGAAGGCGTGGCCGAGAAGCTAGTGGAAGCGGGCATTCCCCGGGAGCGCATCGTGCTGGCGTATAAACCCCACGAAATTCGGCCGTATATGGATTTTGCTATAAGCTGATGAGCGTGAGGAATATTTTTAGACGACTGGTATTAACTATGGAGTGACAATGAACAAACCATTGTCCTTCTCGTCTACTCCCTTGTTATTTTGCCGTTCAAATAGTAATAGCGACTTGGAATTGTACTTACGGTAGTCCAGACGCTCTCTCCTTGTATACTCCGCCTAATAACGATTTCGTTGTCATAACCGTTTCCGTGAAGAAGTTGCCACCTGCTACCATCTTGTCCTACCGTCTCACATATCGAAAAACATGAGTCACCCCTCTCAGCTTCCCAACCGGCTAATCTAGCAAATTGTGCCTGTATCACTGTCCGATCAGTTAGATCTATAGCAATCCTTGGATTACTCTCTCCATCCCATTCCTTGTATATAGGGGTACTGTTCGTTTCTTGCCAGGTGACCCCACCATCGTTGGTGGCTAAGATAGCCAAACGATCTCTGTATGGGTTGGCAATAGCATAGATGATCTTAATCTGGCCATTTTGCCCGTCGAAGAACTTCATTCCGTATGGGCGACCACGGTCATTTAGGATTTTGGAAACTTTTTCCCACGTTCTTCCATAATCGGGGCTATAATAAACGTGAAGATCGGAAATAGCCTCTTGAGTCCAGGCTACCAAAGCCCAACCTTCATTGTCCTTAAACGTAACTCCCAGAACCGAACTGCCATATAAAGGCATCATCACTTCTTGCCAATGCTGACCTCCGTCTTCCGAACGCAATAAAACAGAGCGAGCAGTCGCAAACTCGCCCCGAACGAATACAACATCCTTATTGATCGCATAGATGCCCTTGAGCATCAACCGCAATCCGTTTTCTTCTGCTAATTGATCAAAATCTGGTAGTGACCCGTGTTCGTTTAGATCCGAAATTTGGATGTTAATGAACTGAGGAGCGTTTGCCAGCGCAGGTTCTGAAATGCTGGACCTTGTAGGCTGGGGTAGTGAGGAACGGATGAGTTCGTCAGCAGCATCTTGTCGAGAGCAGCCACTTGTCAATATGAGTAGGGCGGAAAGTAAAACAAGAAGTGCTTTCACGATTTACTTTTTTACCAACAGGAGGTAAAAAATCAAGAAGTACCACCAGTAACCGCAAACGGTTTCGCCTGACGGCGTGCTCCAGATGGCAACGGCGACGACGGCCGCAAACACGCCGGAAAGGCCGACGAAGACGCCAACGGCGACCCGCCTGGCCCGCTGCCTGGCTGATCCACTGTTCGGACCGGCCGCTTTCCTCTATAGGTTTATAGCGGCTTAAACTGCTCGAAAGGTTGCTGGCAATTGTTGCAGTAATAAATGGCCCGGCACAGGGTGGGGCCAAAGGTGTTTTTGACGGTTGTGTTGGTCGAGTTGCAGTAAGGGCAGGCAGCCAGGTCGTAGAAGGTGATTTCCAGCCGGCCGCCGTGTTTGGCTGGCGGGGCCAGGCCGAAGGCCTTGAGCTTTTGCCGGGCTTCGTCAGTGATCCAATCGCTGGTCCAGGGGGGGTAAAGGACAGTCTCCACGGTGACGGCCGGCGCGCCCAGTTGGCGGACCCGCTCCTCGATGTCCCGCTCCATCACGTGCAGCGCCGGGCAACCGGCAAAGGTGGGCGTCATTTTGACGACTACCTCGTCCTCAGATACGACCACGTCGCGGACGATGCCCATCTCGACGACGGAAACGACCGGAATTTCCGGGTCTTTAACTTCTTCTAACGCCTGCCAGATTTCTTTAGGTGTAATCATCTCAATCAACCGGTGGATGCCAGCCAGCCAGCACCCAGAGGTGACGGGCTGCTACTACGTCAGGATCATTCACCTGGAGGGCCAATGATACGCTGTGATGTCAAACAATAGCCACAACGATAACGTGAGGCCTCTGCCACCCGCTGGCGTACTTCTGCTGAAATAGGCGAAGTCATTCTAGTGGCGTGAACTGTTCTAGATCCGAAATATCATACCCACGCTGTTTTAAAAGTAATGCTGCCTGGGCTCGAATCAAGATTGTCTCTTTATAAAGCTGAAGGAGGGCTTGCTCTTCCGAAACTTCCTCAGAGGTCAATGAAGAAGTGCGCTGTTGTTTGTGATGTAATTCTTCCAAACGTTCGCGCTGCACTTTTGTCATTGTGGCCCGAGCTGCCTGCCACAAGGCAGCATCATTAAGATAGGCCATTTGGGCCAGTGCTGAGCGTAGCTCTTGTGGCGCCGTATCAATAACAGGGGCTACTGCAGCAACAGCCTCTGTCAAAACATCGTGTACCGGCCGTTTTGCTCTTCTGGCTGCCTCTTGGATTTGTTCATAAACGCTTTCCGGTAAGCTAACAGTAATTGCATGACCAGCCATAGTTACCTCATTTTTTGATTACCACTCTGCCCCAGGATGAGCGCGGGCTACTACTTGCATGTCGGCCAGGAGGGCTTCCAAGTGAGGGGTATGTTCATCCCGATTCTGAGCTGGAGGTGTGTTCCTGACCGGCGGCCGCAGGTCGCAGGAGGCCAGGAAGGGAACAACGTGCCCTTCCCAGGCCTGGCGCAGCTCCTCCTGCGCCGGGAGGAGGCCGGCCTTAACTAACAAAGCCTCGTCCGGCAGGGGCGCGAACAACTGGTAGGCATAAGGCCACAACTCATCCAGGGCCTTTTGGGTGCGTTGCTGGCTCTCGGCTGTGCCCAGCCCCAGGCGTTTGACCCAGGCATGAGTGTGGCGGTAATGGTACAGCTCTTCCGGCCGGATTTTGGCTGCCGCTTCGGCCAGCGGCCGGTAGTGGCTTTCGGCCAGCCGGGGCAGGCGGACCATCTCCAGGGCGTCGAACAAATACTGGCGGACCATGCTGAAGGCCCAGTCCCCTTTGGTTAATTCAACCATCTGGACATTACGGTAATCGGCCGCGTCCCGGAAAAAGACCAGTTGATCAGGGTCGTCGCCGGTCAGGTCATTTAACAGGCGATACCAGAGAATGGCGTGGCCCAGCTCGTCCTGGGCTATGTTGGAGAAGGCAATATCTTCCTCCAGGATGGGGCCGTGGCCGGTCCACTCTGAGTTGCGGTGGGCCAGCACCAATTCGTCGTCGGCCAGGGCCAGTAGCTGGTCGCCAAGGGCTTGTTGCTGTTGGGCATCCATGATCAACTGTCTTGCCTGGCTTCCTGCATCAGCGTTAAGGTGTGGTACTCGCGCGGCGAGCGATAGCTTTTGTCGTAGGCCGGGGCAAAGAGGCTGCCTATCTCGTCCGGCCCGGTGCGAACGATGGCGCCGGCCGGAAAGACCCACCAGACGTATACCGAACTGCTGCCATATTGCTCCAGGGCTCTGGCCAGGGCCCCGGCCGGGCTGGTGGCCTCTACTTCGCCCACGTGGCTGACGTAGGTCATGGCCCGGCGCTGGCTTTGCTTCTGAAAAACGTAATATCGCGCGGCCGGGCCGGCCGGCGTGGCCGCTTCCTCGCGCCAGTTGGGGTTTTCGGCTAACTCCTGGGCAGTTTTAGCCAGGATCAGCTCGGCCGGCACCACCCACAGGTTCACCGTGCTCGGCCGGCGAGCGAAGACGTCGCGGGCATTCTGCAGGGCGATTTCTGCATCCGGGGCATGGACCGAGCCGATATTCTGGTGCGGCCGGCCTTCTCGCTCCTGTTGGAAGACCTCAAAACGAGGCCACTGGGTGTCCATAATGCTGTTTACCCCTGGCCGTTGCCGGCTTTCTGTTTCTCGGCATAAGCGGACACAGCCTCGCGGACCCACCGGCCGTCCTCGTGAGCCTGGCGCCGCGCTGCCAGCCGCTCCGTGTTGCAAGGGCCGTTGCCCCGGACGACCTGCCAGAATTCGTCCCAGTTAATCTGGCCGTAGACCCAGTTGCCGCTGGCCTCGTCGTAATGAAGGTCAGGGTCGGGCAGGCTCAGTCCCAGGGCGTGCAGCTCCGGGACCAATTCGTTGACAAATTCCTGGCGCAGTTCGTCGTTGCTCCTGGTCTTGACCCCCCACTTGAGCAGGGTCGGGCTGTTGGTGGAGGTCTTGTCGGGCAGGCCAAACATCATCAACGTTGGCCACCACCAGCGGTTGATGGCGTCCTGGACCATCGCCTTTTGGGCCGGCGTGCCCTGGGAATATTTGATGACCATTTCCTTGCCCTGCTTCATGTGGAAGCCTTCTTCGGCGCAGATGCGGACCATAGCCCGCGAATAGGGGCCGTAGGAAGCCTGGGCCAACATGGTCTGGTTTTTAATGGCCGCCCCGTCTACCAGCCAGCCGATGACGGCGTTGTCGGCCCAGGTCAGGGTGGGATAGTTGAAGACGTTGGAGTACTTGGCCTGGCCGGTGAGCAAAGCGTCAATCATTTCTTCACGGGTAGCGCCCAGCGTTTCGGCCGCGTGGTAGAGGTACTGGCCGTGGCCGGCTTCGTCCTGGACCTTGGCCAGCAGAATCATCTTGCGGCGCAGGTTGGGGGCGCGGGTAATCCAGGCTCCTTCGGGCAACATGCCGACGATTTCGCTGTGGGCGTGCTGGGAAATCATGCGAATGAGCTGCTGGCGGTACTCTTCAGGCATCCAATCGCCCGGCTCAATTTTCTCGCCACGGGCGATGCGTTCTTCAAATTCTCTCAGTTTTTCTTCGTAGAGTGACTCTTTGTCGTCCATGTTTACTCCTTCTCGGTGTTGACGCCCAGTCTCCGGGAGGTTGCTTCTCTGATTATATCAGGTTTTTCCGTGGTTGTTGGCCCTCCTGGAGATATGTTATACTTTTTTTATGTCGCCGCAGCGCAAGGATGGCCTATGACTTTTCTCCGGGCAGACAGCTTCTGGCTGCGGGTTGTTTGTTTATTACTCTGCATCCCCTCCGGTGGGGCGCTGCTGGCCAAGGTCTACGGGCTGGCTTCCCTGCAATTTGTCACCCTGGCTATCTTTCTCCCTGGAGTGGTGGTGTTGATCGTTCTCTGGCGTTGGGCGCGCCGTCACGGCCGGGAATACCCGGCCAACGCTGTCGTCATCGGCTTTTGGGGCGGCCTGTTGGGCACGCTGGCCTACGACGTGGCCCGCCTGCCATTTCTGCTGCTGGGGCAGCGGGTCTTTGCCCCCATCAACGTTTACGGCGTCTGGCTGGCCGAAGCGGCCACTTCCTCCCGCTTTAGCGACGTCCTGGGCTGGGCCTACCACTTTTCCAACGGCATCACTTTTGGCCTGATGTACGCTCTGTTTATGCGCCGGCAGCACTGGTTGTGGGCCATTCTCTGGGGCCTGGTCCTGGAGACGATTGCCGTGTTGTCCCCATTTGCCCCCATCTTTAATCTATCCGGCAACACTTACGCCCTGGGGATTGCCTACCTGGGACACGTAGCCTATGGGCTACCACTGGGCTGGCTCGTTTACCGCTGGGACAACGTCCGCCACTGGCTGGACCAGGCCCCTCCCTGGCTGTCCTGGGCCGGCCTGGGGCTGGCGGCGCTGTTGGTGGCCGTTCCCCTGGTCTGGCCGGCCTGGGTCGCCCGAGACGGCCGGACCGCGCCGGGCACGCTACGGCTGGAGGGCGACCGCCTGAACCCGGGCTGGGTGCGCCTGGAGCGTGGCGACAGCGTCCGCCTGTGGAACCCGGAATCGCAGCCGGCCGTGGTCATTGTCAAGACCAGCGACACAGTCGTTCCGCTGGCGGCCGGGGGACAGGAGCCACTCTCTTTTGAAAAGACGGGTATTTACCAGATATACGTAGAAACAGAAGGCCGGACCCACAGCAGTTTTGCCATCGTGGAGCCGGTGGAGGAACTGGAACGATGACTGCTCAAAGTGTAAGCGCCAGGGCCCCAGAGACCCTGGGCCAATTTGTCGTCTTATTGATCCGCAACATGATCCGGCGCTGGCCGATCAAGCTCTTGCTGGCCGGGGGAGTTGCCCTGGTTACTTGGGTGCTGCACACCTACCTCTTGGTGGTCGCCAATGAAGGCTTTGCCGCGGGGACCAATGCGACGCTGGACCTGATCCTGGCCCTGAGCGACCGGGTGTTTTCCGGCACCATTTTCTGGACACTGCTGGCTGCCCTGGTGGTGACGGCCTTTTTTCGGGTGGTTAGCTATGGCCTGGGCAACACGGTGCGCAGCGTAATCGAAACGCCCGGCTGGCTGTGGGCGGCGCTGACCCAACTGACTGTCTGGGCTGCCCCCCTATTTTTTGCCGGCTACCTGGCCGGCCTGATTGCTGGAGCCATTATCAACAATCGCTTGATTAGCCTGCAATTCGCTTTGCTGGGCGTCGGTATCTTGATTGCCCGGCAGACCAGCGTGCTCTTCAACATCTTGCGCCTGGGCTGGTCAGATGCCCAGCGGCTCATGAAACTGGAGAAGAGCCGGGAGTTTAACTATTATTGGGCGGGCCTGGTGGTCCTGGGCGCCCTGTGGGGCTTAATTGGCGCGGCCGTCCAGGAGTGGGTAGAAGCGCGTCTGGCTTTTACCATAATAAGCTCTTTCAGTTGGGTTGTTTACCCGCTGGTCTGTGGTTGTACCAGCGTCTTTTTCCTTGGCTTTCTGGCGCTGGCCCTGACGAGGCGGCCGAAGGGTGGAGGCGACAAAGCAACGCTGGCTTTGGCCGTGCTTATTCCCCTGGCGCTGGCCTTGTTGGTTGCGCCGGTTTACGCCGACGATGGTGGCTGGGCTGAGTCCGGCAGCACTTTGGGTGGCTGGATTCGGAGTGAAGGGGCGGGCACGGCTGTGGCGATGGGGTTCTTGCCGGCCATGGGCGCCGGGCTGGGCGTGCTGGCCGGCAGCCTCCTGGGCGGGGCGGCCGGGGTGATGGCCGGCGCAGGAGTGAGTGCCGCCGGGGCCGGCCTGCCAGGCGGGGCCGGCATACCAGCCGGCAGCCCGCCCCCTCACCCTCACGCGCCGGCTGCGAAGGCGCCAATTGGCCGCCAACCGGCCGAAGCAGGCCAGGCGGAATACGACATGGCCCGCGCCGGGCCGGGGCATGGCCTCGAAGAACCGCCCGTCCACGACGTCGAGGCGCCGCCGCCAAGAGGCGTGGAGGCCACGCCGCCACGAGCGGCCGAAACGGCTCCGCTCCGGGGTGCCGAAGCGACACCATCCCGAGGCGTGGAGGCGACACCGTCACCGCGCGGCGCCGAAGCCGCCCCACCGGCCGAACCCCGGCCCGGGCCGGCCGCCCGCCCGGCCGTTACTGCCCAGGAGGGGCCACAGGCGGTGCGGGCCGAAGCGCCACAGACCGATTTCGAGGCCGGGCCAACCGCCCGGCGGACCGAAGTTGAGGAGGCGCTGGAAGCTTACCGGGAGGGAGCGCCGGCCACCGACCGGGCCGAGACGGCGCCGTTGACCGGCCGGGCACCAGAAGCGGCCGGCCAGCCGCCGACCGGGATGAAGGATATACGCGGCTACGAGCCGGGGGCTGGGGCGGAACCTGGCGCGCCAGCCGGGGCAGAACCAGGCGCCGCGGACGTGGCGGGGCGGCTAACCGACATGCCCGAACCTGAGCCCGGCGGCCCCCAGGCAACGCGAGCTTCAGGGGCGACCACGGCTGCCGAACCGGAGGTGGGCGGAGAAGGGGTCGCCGGCGCGGAGAGCGACCGCGTCGCCGGATTGCAGGCCAAGCCCGAAGCCCGGCCAGGCCCCCAGGCTACCCGCGCGGCCGAGGCGACAACCCCGGCCGAACCGGGAGTGGCCGGGGAGGGGGTCAGCGGCGCGGAAGGCGAGGCGGCCGCCGGTATGAGGTCTAGCCGGGCCGAGATGGGCGATCCGAAAGCGGCGGCCCGGTTTGAGCGCCTGGAGGCAGGTGGCGGCCCGGAGGCAACGCGCGCCCACCCGGCCGAGACGATCCTGGAACCTGGTAGCGGCCCGCGCCACGGCCGGAGCGCGCCGGCCGAACCTGTTTCTGTGCCGCTACCGCCCATCCCCGTGCCGCCGCTCGACGCCGGGCAGGAAGAGGCGCTGGCGACCCAGGTGGGCGCCGGCCTTTGGTGGCTGGTGATGGTTCGTGGCCCAGAAACGGGGCGGCGCTATCAGGCGCAGGCGGAAATGCGCCTGGGGCGGGACCGGCAGCAGGCCGACATCTGGTTAGATGATCCCAAGGTGTCGCGAAGGCATGCGCTGCTAGAGCGCCTGGGGGCCGCTCTCCAGATTACCGATCTAAATAGCAGCAACGGCACGTTTGTCAATGAGCATCGGATTAGCGGGCCGACTCTTCTCCGGCCGGGGGACAAGGTCCGGATTGGTGATACGGAGTTGGTCGTCACAGACCAGGCTGAATAGCCTCTAAACCCCGTAGCCCTCAAAGAGCTGCGGGGTTTCAAGGGGACGGATCGAGTTGAATAAAGGGAAGGTTGGAATGGCAAAGAAAAAGGCCAGGCAGGACAGGGATGATGCCGAGGCGGAAGTAAAGGCGGCCGTGGACGAATCTGAAGAACCGGCCGATCGGTTTCTGGACGATGCGGGCCAGTGGCAAAAAAAGTATAAAAAGAGCGGCCGGATAACTAACGAATATTACGAATGGGAATTAAATAGACTCCAGGAAGAGTTGGTCAAGCTTCAGTATTGGGTCAAGGAGAAGGGATTGCGGGTGGTCATTCTCTTTGAGGGACGGGACGCGGCCGGCAAAGGGGGCGTCATCAAGCGGGTTATTGACCGCACCAACCCGCGTATTATTCGCGTGGTCGCCCTGGGTATTCCCACTGAGCGCGAAAAATCGCAGTGGTATTTCCAGCGTTGGGTGTCTCACCTGCCGGCGGCCGGGGAAGTGATCCTCTTCGACCGGAGCTGGTACACGCGGGCCATCACCGAGTACGTCATGGGCTTTTGCGCCGAGCAAGAGTACCAGGAGTTTATGCGCTCCTGCCCTCAGTTTGAGCGGATGCTGGCCCGGTCAGGCATTATCCTGCTGAAGTACTGGTTTTCGGTGAGTGACGAGGAACAGGAACGTCGCTTTCAGCAGCGGGCCCAGGACCCCAAACGGCGCTGGAAGCTCAGCCCCATGGACCTGAAATCGCGGGAAAAGTGGGAAGAGTATTCCAAAGCCAAGGACCGCATGTTTGACTATACCGACATCAAGCAGGCGCCCTGGTACGTGGTTAATTCAGACGACAAGAGGCGGGCCAGGCTGAACTGCATCAGCCACATTTTGAGTATGATTCCTTACGAGGACATTCTCCCTGATCCCATTGAATTGACGCCACGCCAGCCGGGGACTGGCTACATCCGGCCGCCGCTTGACGAGCAGACGTTTGTGCCGGAGGTGTATTAGCCTTTCAGAGCCCCCGCCATCAAGCCACGCAGGAAGTAGCGGCCGAGCAAGACGTAGACCAGCAGGGTGGGTAGGGCGGCCAGGAAGGCGCCGGCCATCTGAACGTTCCATTCGATGATCTGGCTGCCGGCCATGTTGTTCAGAGCCACGGTAACCGGCCAACTGGCCGGATTGGTCAGGACGACGGCAAAGAGGAAGTCATTCCAGGCCGAGGTAAACTGCCAGATCAGCACCACGACGAAGCTGGGAATCGAAAGCGGTAGCAAGATGTGCCAGTAGGTGCCGAACAGGCCGGCCCCGTCAATGCGGGACGCCTCGACCAACTCCTTGGGGACGGTGGCGTAGTAGTTGCGGAAGGTGAGTGTGGTGATGGGAATGCCGTAAATGACGTGGGCCAGGATGAGGCCGGGCAATCCCCCGTAGAGGTTAATGGTGCGCATGAACTGGACCAGGGGAATGAGAATGCTCTGGTAGGGAATGAACATACCGAACAAGAGCAGGGGGAAGATGACGTCGGCGCCACGGAATTTCCAGCGGGCCAGGACGAAGCCGTTGACTGAACCCAGGATAGAAGAGACGACGGCCGCCGGCAGGACCATGGCCACCGTATTGGTAAAATTGGGAGCCAGCTTCTCGTAGGCGGCGACAAAGTTGTCGAAATGGAGGCCCGACGGCAGCCGCCACATCGTTTGCAGGCTCACTTCGGCAAAGCTCTTAAAACCGGTGTTAAGCATGATGAATAAGGGCAGCAGGTAAAACAGGCTCATCAAGAGTAGGGGGAGATACAGCCAGTAACGGGTGAGAGACCTGGTCTGGTTCATACTTCAGCCTCAGTACGCAGGGTATACCACAGGTAGGGAATAACCAACACCGCCACGCTTAGCAGGAGCAGAATACTGATGGTCGCGCCGCGACTGTAGAAATTGCCGTCAAAGGTCGTTTGCCACATGTAAATGGCCGGCACGTCCAGGGGGAGCTGCTTGCCAGCCACGGCCACAATCAGGTCAAAGACTTTTAAGGAGATGTGGCCCAGAATGATCATGGCGCTCAATGTAATCGGGCTGAGCAAAGGGAGAATGATACGGCGGTAAAGCTGCACTTCGCCGGCCCCGTCCACCCGAGCGGCCTCGCGCAACGAGTCGGGGATGGCCCGCAGCCCGCCCAGGTAAAGGGCCATCGTAAAACCGGACATTTGCCAGATGGCCGGAATGGCAATGGCAGCAATGCCCCACTGAGGCGTGGCGTGCCAGGAGTTAACCAGGAAATCCAGCCCCAGCCGATCAAATAAAAGGTTCAGGCCACTGATCCGATCTCCTTGGGCCGGGTTCATCAACCAGCGCCAGACCACGCCGGTGACGATGAAGGAAATGGCCATCGGAAAGAGGAAAAGGCTGCGGAAAAAGCCTTCCCCACGCAACTGTTGGTCAAGCAGAATGGCCATGACCAGCCCCAGGAGCAGGCAGCCGCCAACAAAAAGGGTGGTGAAAATAAGCGTGTTACGTACGTCAATCCGAAAACGGGGATCGTTCAGCAAGCTAACATAATTTTGCAAGCCCGCCCAGGCGTAGTTAGGCGAAAAACCGACCCACTTGCTGAGGGAGACGCGCACCGACCAGCCAATGAAGCCATAGACGAAAATGAGAATGGCCACAATGGAAGGCAGGACGAGGAGAAACGCCACCACTCTGTCTTTGTTGAGGCGCAGCATAACAGACCTTCCTAAAAGAAAAGGTATGCCCTGCCCGGCAGGACATACCCTTTCATCTCAGAGCTTGTTAACGGTTACTGGCAGGGACCGCTGGAGGCGCAGGCGGCTACCAGGGCGGCCTGGAAGGTTTCCACGTTGCGGTCGGCCAGGAAGAGACCCAGGGCCGTGTCAATCTCCGACTTCCAGGAGTCGTTGGCGACGACGCCGTGCGCCAGGCTGCCGACGACGGTATTGGAAGCCCAGTCGTCCATGGCCGAGAGCAGGTACTCACCGTAGAGGCTGCGGTCGGCGTCGTTCCGGGCCGGAATGGAGCCCTTGACCGGGTTGAACGCGTCCTGGCCTTCCTTGGAACCGGCGACCCTCAGCCAGGCAATGGCGGCCTCACGATTGGGCGCGCCCACCGGGAGCACGAAGCTGTCGGATAGGAACTGGAAGTTGCCTCCTGTTCCGGGAACCGGGGCCCAGCCGTAATCTTCGTTGGGAGCCATGCCGATTTCGCGGAAGAAGCCCTCCGCCCAGTCGCCCATGACGTTAAAGGCGGCGTTGCCGTCCACCACCAGGCGGGAGGCGTCCTGCCAGGTGAGGGCTGAGGCGTCGCTGTTGGTGTAGCCGAGGACCCTGTCAAAGTTCTCCAGGGCGGCCGTCACCTCGGCGCTGCCCCAGTCGGTGCTGCCATCCCACAGACCATTATAAGCTTCAGGTCCCAGGGAAGCCAGCAAGATGGTCTCCATGAGGTGCATGACCGTCCACTGCTCGCCCAAAGCCAGCGGCGCTTCCACGCCGGCCGCCTGCAGCGTGTCCATAGCCGCAAACCACTCTTCCAGGCTGCCGGGCACTTCGACGCCGTTTTCCTCCAGGATGGTCGGGTTGTACCAGAGGACGTTGGCCCGGTGGATGTTAACCGGCACGGAGTAGATGTTACCCTCCTGGGAAATCAGAGGAATGAGGGTCTCCGGCATGACCTCCAGCCAGCCTTCTTCTTCGTAGAGGAAGTTCAGGGGTTCGAGCTGGTCGCCGGCCACGTAGGTGCCAATCAGCTCCTGGCCGGCATGTCCCTGCCAGCTATCCGGCGGATCGCCGGCCTGGAGGCGAGTGGCCAGCACGGCGCGGGCGTTGGTGCCGGCGCCACCGGCAACGGCCGCGTTAATGAACTCGATGTCGGGGTTCTGTTCTTTGAAGACCGCGATCATGGCCTCCAGCCCGGCCGCTTCGCCGCCGCCGGTCCACCAACTAAAAACCTCAACCTCGTTCGCCGCTCCTTCGCCGCCTTCCTCCGGCTCGGCCGTGGGTTCTTCGGCCGACTCGGTGGCCTGGGGGGCCTCGTTCTCGTTGGCGTTGTCATTGGCCGCCGGTTCAGCCCCACCGCCACAGGCCACCAGCAATAGCCCCAGGATGAGCAGCAGGATCAATGTCGTTTTGTTACGCATGTTCTTCTCCTTCTCGTAATGAATGGTAATTAGGTAATTGGTAATTAAGTAATTGGTAATTACTTAATTACCCGTTAGTGGCTTTCTCGTCAACAACACTAAACAGTCACGTTTTATAGGCGATCACCTCCTTTCGGTCGTTTTAAGGGTGTTGGCCAGGTTAGACGGCTCGAAAGCGTGCTGGATGGCCAGCGTGGCTGCGCCAATAGCCACGGCGTCGTCGCCCAGTTCGCTGAGGACGATCCGGGCTTCGCGGGCCGCTTTGGGCATGGCCCGTTGTAGAACCGCCGCCTGGACCGTGTTGATTAGCAAGTCGCCGGCTTCCCCCAGGTCGCCGCCCAGGACCACCAGGCCAGGGTTAATCAGGTTGACCAGGTTGGCGACGGCAATACCCAGGTAGGCGCCGGCCTCTTCGACCACACTCCGGCAAACGGGGTCACCGGCCAGGGCGGCTGTGGTGATAGCGTTAAGGGTCAGGCCGTCTTCCGGCGCCCAGGCCGGCCGTCGGCCGTCGAAACGGCGAGCGACTTCGGCCAGGACGGCCGGCGCGCCGACGAAGCTTTCCATGCAGCCCCGGTTGCCGCAGCGGCAGCGCGGGCCGTCCGGGTCAATGGTCGTGTGGCCAATCTCGCCGGCCGTGCCGCCGTTACCCCGGTAAATTTCGTTTTTGAGGATGAGACCGCTGCCAACGCCGGTGCCCAGCTTGATATAAGCCAGGTTGCTGAAGGACCGGCCGACGCCCCACCACTTCTCGGCGATGGCCCCGGCGTTGGCGTCGTTGTCCAGGTAAACGGGAAAGGCAAAAGCCTGCTGCACCGTCCCTAACAAATCGAGTCCCTCCCAGGCAGGCATGTAAATGGTCGTTAACCGGTCCAGGTTCTGGCCTTCGAGGGGGGCGGGAATGGTAATGCCCAGGCCCAGGATACGGGATGGTTCCAGGCCAGCCTCGGCAATCACCCGTTCGGCCAGTTGGCAGATGGTTGCCATCGTGCCCTGGGGGTTGCCGATGACGTCGTAGTGGCAAAAGTGGCGGGCGACGACACAGCCTTGCAGGTCCATCGCCACGGCCGTGAGGTGAGTGGCGCCCATATCTACCCCGACCACGTGCCGGAACTTGTAGTCGAATTGCAGCAGAATAGGGGGGCGGCCGCCGCCGGAACGGCCGGTGCCTGATTCGTGAACAAAGCCGCTGGCCAGCAGGTCGTTGGCCAGGGCCGAGACGGTGGTGGCGCTAAGCCCTGTCTGGCGCACCAGAGCCGCCCGGGAAATGGAGCCTGCTTCGCGGATCAGGTTCAGCACCCGGCTGAGATTGTTGGCGCGGACTGAGGTCAGGTCAACGATGGTGTGGGTGGCCACGGCGATTGTCCTGTGGAGCTTGGAGATTAGAGATTGGAGGTTGCCAGGTTGCTTACAATCTCCAATCTCTCTATACCTTTTCCTCTTCCCGTGGGGCGCGGTTGGGAGACCGGCCCAAAATGTGCTTTCTTTGTACAGTTTCCAAAGAAAGTATACTTTCCATTGTATGCAGAGCCACTTACTTTGTCAAGTATAAAAAGAAAGTCTTATAGACGGTGCTAAAACCCCACAGGTCTCCCAGACCTGCGGGGTTTTGGGGTGTGCGTCTACATGGCCAGAGCGCCGACGAGGGTGGCCAGGGCCACGAGGCCGATGGTCAAGAACCAGCCCAGCCCGGCCAGGATGGTGCGGGCAACCAGGGCGGCCAGGAGCACCCGGCCGGTGGTAAGATTGGCAAAGAGGCGGGGTAGCAGGAAGGCCGGGAGCAGGTAACGCCAGTAAAGGCGCAGTCCCGTTTCCAGCAGCCAGAAGAAAATATTGGGGGCGATTTCCGGCAGGCCAAGCTGCGACAGGGAAAAGAAGGAGAAGAAGAGAAAGGAGACGGCCGTGGTAAAAAATTGCAGCCCGGCCATGTACAACCAAAAGCCGTAGCTGTGGGTGGCCGACAGCCGCCGGCCGGCCAGCAGGTAAAAGAGGTAAGCGAAGAGCATCAACACGAAGAGGTTGATCAGCAGTTCGACGACGGCGGCGACGACGGCCAGGTTAAAGAAAGAACGGACGGCCGCCACGGCCGGGTGGGCAAAAAAGGTCCGGCCGGCGGTGATGACCTCTTCCAGGGTCAGGCTCTGGCGGGCCAGGGTGTCCAGGGCGCTGTCTACAGCCCCGGTGCGCTGCAGCAGGCCCAGCAACTGGTTGCTGTTGTCGAAGTCAAAACCGGCCAGGGCCGCGGCCAGGATGCCGAAGAGCAAGAAGTGGGCCGGGTCCAACGGCCGCCGCGCCTCCCGGGACAAGGCCCGCCAAAGGGGGTCTACCGGGCTAAGCAGCCGGTCCAGGGCGCGAGTGTGGAAGCAAAAGGCGTGGAAGAAGTTCCGCGGGGTAAAGAACAGCAGCCACAAGGTCTTGAGCGCAGCCAGCACGGGGGTCAGCAAGTCGGCTATGGCCGTGCGGGCCTGGAACCACATGGCCAGGAGGGGGGTGTGGCCGGCGTCGCCGCGTTCGAAAGGGTGGTCGTGTCTGGGCAAGGCAGGTTACAAGATGGTTCTAACCAGGACGGCATCCAGGACCAGTCCCAGGACGTAAAGCAGCCCAAAGCGGCGGTTGTGGACGAAGGCAAAGGCCACGAACCAGAGCGGCCAGGCTTCCGGCGGGTATTCGGCCGGCGGCCCATCCGGCCGGGGCCGGCTGTAGACGCGGGCAGCCAGGAGGAACATCTTGAGGGCCAGCAGGACGACTAGCATGGCTGGGGTAAAGAAGCGGGTGATCACCAGATAAAGGACCAGCAAGTATTGGAGGACCATCATGGCAATGGCCGCCAGGCGAGCGGCCTGCTCGCCGATGAGGACGGGCAGGGTGCGGATGCCCTTAGCCGTGTCGCCCCGGATTTTGTCAATGTGCTTGCCGAAGATGACGGTCGTCGCTCCCAGAGCATAGGGCAGGCTGGCCAGGACGACGTTCCAGCGCCACACGCCGGTAATGACGTAGTAGCCGCCGCCAATCATCAGCGGCCCCCAGACGAGGAGGACGGCCAGCTCGCCCAGGCCAATGTGTTTGAGCGGCCAGGTGTAGAAGAGGACGAAGAAAGCGCCCAGGCCCAGCAGCAACAAGGCCAGGCTGCCGCGCACCGCCACCAGGTAAGCGCCGGCCGCCAGGGCCACCAGGCCGGTGGCGGCGGCGTAGGCGAACAACTGGCGCGGCGTCATCAGGCCGTGCTCCACCGGCTGGGGGCCGTATTGAGCGCGGAAGGCATCGTCGCCTTTGTCCACCCCTTTCCAGGAGTCGGTCAGGTCGTTGAGCATGTTGTTGGTGGCGTGGGCCATGACCAGGCCAATGGTCAGCAGGAGCCACAGCAGCCAGTTAAACTGCCCGTCGCGGTAGGCCAGGATGCCGGCCACGGCCGAGGAGATGAAGGTGATGACCAGGACGGCCGAGCGGCTGGCCACCAGCCAGCGGGAGATGACGTCTAGCCGCTGCCATTCGGCCTTATCCAGCCGGGGAATCACCCGCAGCGCCTTGCCCCACATGGTGACGTTCACGGTTCTTCACGCTCCAGGAACATCTGCTGTTTCTTTTCTTTGGGCGCCAGGGCAATCTCGGCCGCCCGGCTAATCAGGGCTGTAAACTCCTGCGGCCGGATGTCGTTCAACTGCTCGACGACTACCTGGCGTACCTGCCGGCCGTCGCCCTGGAGCAGGTGATGGGGATCGGGCAGCAGCACTCCATATTCAAAGCCAAGGAAAACACGCTCCGGCGCAGGGGCAATGAAGCCAAAGTAGGCGCTGCGCTCTTTGTCCGGGACGCGGTAACCAATTAGCCGCCAGCCGGGGTAAACGGCTTCGATGACATTGGGCACTGCTTGCCTGACCAGCAGCCGCAGTTCCTGGGCTAATTCCTGGATAGGTGGAGGAAAGCCGGCCAGAAATTGTTCCGACGTTAATTCCGGGTGCATCTGTTTGGTTGGCATCGCTCTTGACTATCTTATTTGCATCAGTGTGCAGTCTCAGCACATCCAATTTTGCTCGGCCCGGATTGACAAATCCGGGCTAAAGCCAGGGATTTGTCAATCTCCGATGAGCAGATTTTGGATCTATTGAGTCTTTTGATACTCCACTGCAACAGGAAGCAATATGTTCTTAAGATAAAGAGAAATTGGTGTAGGGTTCAAACCGCTGTGCATGCTGCCGATATTGATCATCACCGAAGCGATTAGATCGATCTCCTCAAACCAGTACAGGACAGATGAAAATCCGAGTGTCCCGCCAGTGTGCCCAACGAGAGACATCGAATCGTGCATATTAAGGAGTCGCGCAATGCCTTGCATGTACTCCAACCCCTCGCTATTGGCTGATGGTACATAGGTGAACATTTCTTTTTGCATCACCGATGAAAGAAGCGCTCCATCTCGTAAAGCCTGGGCAAAGCAAACAAGATCGCTCGGGGTAGAAACCATGCCGCCGGCTGCCCATTCTGGCGATAGGTTGGCAAAGGTAGTCTCGATAATATACGGCCTGACTTCTGAAAAGCACTCATGCAGGCCGGCATCCCGAACAAAGGTTGGCGTGGCATAATGATAACGATGAGCAATTCCACCTGGAATTGACTCAAATGACTCCATGAATGTATCTTTCATTCCCAACGGTTCAAGAATCCGGCGCCGGATCTCGAGCGTAAGCTCATTGCCCGTCACCGCTTCCACAGCCAGTCCAAGAAGTGTATAGTTCGTATTTGAGTAGGCATAGCTCATCCCCGGCGCAAATTCAGCTTTCGCCTGACCGTTGGCAATGTAGTCAAGTGTTTCTGTTTTGCCCCAGATATGGTCAGGCGCTAGCTGGTTGCCACGGCCGCGTTGAATCCATTCTGGCTGAAACTCCCAGGTAGGAATCCCGCTCGTATGATTTAGAAGTTGGCGCAGTGTTGCCTTATCAGCATTGGGAATGTGTTGAACAACTGGCTCCTTGACATAATGTGTGACGGGGTAATCTAACCTTAACTTCCCCTCGTGCATCAGTTGGAACACAACAACCGCCACGAATGTCTTGGTAATGCTGCCGATACCGAAGCGAGTATTGAGAGTGACTGGTGCTTTATTGGCAATGTCGTCGTAACCGGCAGCCCCTGCCCAGAGGAGATCAGCTTTCTTCCCAAGAGCAACTGAAATACCCGGAAAACCCATCGCCACACCGGCTACCAAAGCATCGTATAATTGCGAGCCATGTTCATCAGACAAAAGCGATGCAAATTTCTCAGTCACATCTTTTCGCTCTATTACTTGACAACAATTTCGTTTAGACCATCAATAATCTCATCGAGTTCTTCAGATGAGACAGTATCAATCCTGCTACTGAGTCGTTCGACGGCTAAAGTGCGAATCTGGCTAATTTTTACCCAATGTCCCCTCTTAGTATTCGGGCCATATTTTTAACTCGTACTCCATACCCTCTTCAGCCAATGTCTGTTCAACCTGGGGCTCAAGTTTAGCGCATTCGGCCGCCAATCGGGTACGACGTATCCGTGCCAGCTTATCTTCAAGGGCCTCTTGAAATGCCTTACTACGAGTTGGGAAAACCTGCTGGGCGACGAGTTGATCTAGTTCTGCTAGCAAATTTGTGTCAATTGTTACAGCTACTTTAGTCGTTGCCATTCAACACCTCACAAGAATAGTATGATGAATTATCACACCATGTTTTGTGGTTGTCTGCGAAACTTCTGCTTCGCCCTCAGGGGTAAAGCCAGAAGCTACATTCGCCCGAACGCTTCCACGATCCGGGCAGTGTGGCGGATGCCCTGGATAAAGTCGTGCAGGCGAATATGCTCGTTAGGGGCGTGGACCCGGCCGCCGGGATAGCCGACGCCGGTGGCCACGACCGGCAGCCTCAGGGTGTGGACGAAAGGATAGTTGGGGCCACTGCCGCCGGACAGGGGTGAAACGACCATCTCCTGGCCGTAGACCTCGGCCGCCGTTTCGTTGGTTAACTGGACGAAGGGGTGGTTGGGGTCGGTGCGGGCCGGCCGGGTGCCGCCGTGGTAAACGATCTCGATGTCGCCAAAGCCCTGGGCGTCCAGGTGGGCGCGCAGCTTGGCCAGGATGTCGTCGGGCGATTGGTTGGGTATCAGGCGAAAGTCCACCTTGGCCCGCGCTTCGGCCGGCAGCACAGTCTTGGAGCCAGGACCCTGGTAGCCGGAATCCAGGCCGCAAATGGTGCAGGTCGGCTCAAAGACGGCCGCCCGCCGCAACTCGACCCCGGCCATGCCTTTCAAGAAGCCCTTCAAGCCGTACATCTCTTTCGTTTTTTCGGCGTCGTCCGGGAGCCGGGCCAACAGCTCCAGGTCATAGGGCGTGGGCGGCTGGACGGCGTCGTAGAAGCCGGGGATGAGAATGCGTTCGTCCTGGTCTTTGAGCGTATTCAAGGCCCAGACCAGCCGCCAGGCGGCGTTGGGGAAGATGGAGCCACCCAGGCCGGAATGGGCGTCCTGGTTGGCGGTTTTGGCGACCAGCTCGACGTAGCAAATGCCGCGCATGCCCAGGACCTGGATGGGCGCGCCGTCGTAGTTGACGCCGCCAAATTCCCAGACGCAGCCGTCGGCCGCCAGCATCTCCTGGTGCCCTTCAATGAAGCTGGCCATGCTGGGGCTGCCCATTTCCTCTTCGCCCTCGATGATAAATTTGACCCGGCAGGGCAGCTCGCCCAGGGCGTGGCGCACGGCGGCCAGCCCGGCCAGGCGGGTGATGATGTGACCCTTGTCGTCGGCCACGCCACGGGCGTAGAGGTTGTCGCCCCGGCGGGTGAGGGTGAAGGGCGGCGATTCCCACAGTTCCAGCGGCTCGGCCGGCTGGACGTCGTAGTGCAGGTAAAAGAGCAGGGTCTTGTCGCCGCGGCCGGCCCCTTCGCCGTAGACGATGGGGAAGCCGGCCGAGGGGAGCAGTTCGGCCTGGTAGCCGTGCTCGCGCAGCATCTCGGCCACCAGTTGGGCGCACTCGGTGATGCCCACGTTCTGGGTCGAGACGCTGGGCTGGGCGCACAGCCGGGCCAGCCCGGCGATGAACTCTTCCAGGTGGTCGTCAAGGTAATGGTCTATCCGGTCCAGGGTGTCTTGATGGGTCATGGGATGTGTACCTTTCGTTTAGTGGTATTGGGGCGTTATTTTATCGCGAATGGCGCGAATGAACGAATGGCGCGAATGGGTAGGATTTTGACGCAAAGGCGCAAAGACGCCAAGAAATCAAGTATAATAAAAAGGTGAGTCGCAAGGGGGTATGAGATGAAGCGCGGGCGTTTTCTCCTGATTGGTATTGGCCTGGGATTGGGGCTACTAGGGGCTGTTTGGGCCGGGCTGCCGGCCGGGGCCCAGGGCGGGGAGGTGACGGTCTGTCCCAGTGGGTGTGACTATACCAGTATCCAGGCGGCCGTTGATGCTGTGCCGGCCGGAACCACCATCCACGTTCTAAGTGGCACGTACAACGAGCGAGTAACCATTTACAAAGAACTGGACGTGGTTGGGGATGGCATCGCACGAACAATCATCAACGCCAATGGCCTTGGAACCGTTCTAAGCGTCATGGGCGGCGTGACGGTCACGGTCGCCGATCTAACCCTCCGTGGGGGAACAGGGACTTTGGTTGGTAATGCGGTTTATGCTGGCGGGGTTTATAACGAGGGCGCTTTGACCCTGAACAGAGCTGAGGTTTCCAACAATTATATTGGCTATTCCAATGTGTACGCTTATGGTGGCGGTATTTACAACCAGGGAGAACTGACTCTCATAGAGTCCAGGATCCAAGCTAACGAGGCTTATGTCGGGGAGGGAGGGGCATACGGGGGTGGCATCTATAACAGAGAAAAGGTAACGCTAATAGCATCAATCGTCCAGGGAAACGAGGTTCGCGCTGAAAGCTCATCAGTTTATGGCGGCGGTATTTATAATCTCGGCTGGCTGGAAATGATGACCAGTACTGTTTATAACAACAGCACTTATGTCTACTGGCCAGACTACATCTGGATGGCGAACCATAGCTATGGTGGCGGGTTGTATAATGGCTGCCGGTCCGAGGGGTGTGGCTCAGTTACTATCAGGTCCAGCCTCTTTTACGACAATTATGTTCGCGGCGCCGACGGTGGAACCGTCGGTATTGGCTGGGGGCCCATTTTTGGTAGCTATGGTTACGGTGGCGCCATCTATAATGCCTGTGGCGGCTTAACCTGTGGCCTGGTGACAGTTTTTAACAGCCACCTGGTTAATAACCAGGTTGAAGGAGGGATGGGTGGCTTCGCTCAACCAGTTCCCCACGATCCCACAATTCTTTTTGGCCCTGGTGGCAATGCTTATGGTGCGGCCATCTTTAGCGAAGGTGGCCTGGTCGCGATCCGCTACAGCACCATCAGTGAGAATTCGGCCGTTGGTGGATTAACTTATGGGGATGGTATTCCGGGGGTTGGTACAGGGGGTGGTATCTATCAACTGCTGACAGACACTATGACGTTGAAAGGGACGATTGTGGCCGGGAATGCGGCCGATACGGGACTGGATTGCTATGGCGCGCTCCTTTCCCAGGGGTACAACCTGCTGCAATCCCCGGCCGGCTGCACCCTCAGCGGGGATACCACCGGAAACGTGCTCGGCCAGAACCCGATGTTGTGGCCGTTGGGGGACAACGGTGGGCCGACGTGGACGCAGGCAATGCTGTTCCCCAGCCCGGCCGTGGACGGCGGTGACCCGCTGGACTGCCCAGCCACCGACCAGCGCGGCGCGCCCCGGCCGGTGGATGGGGACAACGACGGCACGGCCGTGTGCGACATTGGCGCGTATGAAGCTTCTCCGCCGGTTGGCCTGATGTTACCTGCCGGCCGTCTGGCGAAATTGAGCATGAAGCTAACGCAACACCACACACCTACCTCGTTACTCATTACTCGTCACTTCCACTTCCAGATGGCTGACGTCGTCCAGCAAAGCCAGGTGCGGTCCTGTCTCGTTTAACTCGACGATGGTCAGGCCGCCGTTGTAGCGCAGGATGAACTGCCTGGCTTCGGCCGGCCGCCGGCCGAAAATGTGGGCCAGCAGAATGCGTAGCGCGCCGCCGTGGCCGACCATGATGACGGCCTGACCCCGGTGCCGGCTGGCAACCTGTTCATACACCGGGGCAACACGCCAGCTCACCTCCTGCGCGCTTTCGCCGCCCGGCGGCGCGTCGCCGTTTTCGAGGAGTTGCTGGTATTGCTCCGGGTAATGGGCCTGGACCTCTTCAAAGAGCATACCCTGGAAAATACCGCTGTTGCGCTCGCGCAAGGCTGGCTTGTAGACCGGCTTCAGGCCGAAAGACCGGCCGAGAATGGCCGCCGTTTCTGCCGCTCGCAGCAAATCACTGCTGTAAATTACCCGGACGGGCCAACCGGCCAGCCGCCGGGCCAGGGCCTGGACCTGGCCCCGGCCGGTGTCGTTCAAAGGGATGTCTATCTGGCCCTGCCACCGGCCGGCGGCGTTCCAGTCCGTCTGGCCGTGGCGGATCAGGAGGAGGGTGGTTGTCATGCGGTCAATTTTTGTCCAAAGCGGATCAGCCAGGTGGTCGTGGAAGACGACTGTTCCTGCCAGCCGTCTATCACGTGAAAGCCGGTGGCAGCCAACAGGTTATCCATCTCTTCCGGTTTCCAATAAGTGAAGAAGCGCGGTTCCGGCCGGCCGTAGGACTCGGCCTTCCACTCCTCACCCTGGCCGGCTTTGACGGCCAGATAAAGGACGCCGCCCGGCCGGAGAACGCGGGCAAAGCCGGCCAGCGCGCCCGGCGCTTCGGCCCGGGGCAGGTGGAGGAACGAGGCGTTGACCCACAACCCGTGAAGCCGGGCCGCCAGCGGTAGCCGGCGCATGTCGGCCTGGACGAGGTCGCCCGGGTAATCTATCCGGCCAGCCTGAATCATGCCCCAGGACAACTCCAGGCCGGCGACCTGGAAACCTTGCCGGCGCAGCAGGGCGGCGTCGAAGCCGGGGCCACAGCCTACGTCGGCCAGCCGGATGCCGGCCCGGTCCTCACCCCAGGCAGCGTCCAGCAGGCCGGTAAAACGGGCCACGTGGCGCGCCATCACCACCCGGTCTCGCCAATGCGCCAGGTAGTCGGGCGCAATCCGGTTGTAGCTCTGGATGGTGCGGGCCACCTCCTGGTGGGTCATCCTGCGCGCGGTTGCCCGCCCGGCGGGATGCGGCCGTGGAGGGCGGTGGCGATCTGGACCAACGTCCCGCCGTCAATAAGGGTCATAGGCTTGCCGGCCGCCCACTCGCGGGCGGCGTCTGAGACCTCGGCTGTGGTCACCAGGAAGGCGTGGCTGGCCCGCTCGTGAATGAGCGTGCCGAACAGTTCCCGGACAATGTCCTCGCCTACGGTGTGCTGGTAACGCTTGCACTGGACGATGCCCCGCCGGCCGCCAGAACCAAACAGCTCCAGGTCCACGCCGTGATCACCGCTGCGGCCGCGCCAGATAACCCGGTAGCCTTTGGCCTGGAAGAGGGTGGCCACGTATTTTTCAAAAGCCTTGGGGTTGAGGCTGTAGAGACGGTCCACGTCCAGAGCCTGCACCGGTCCGGGCGGGGTGTTGCGGCGCTGGCCGCGCCACCACAGACCCACCCAGACGAAAGCCAGAGTAAAGGCCCCGGCCGCTTCGCCCAGGTCAAACAGCTCTACCAGGATCGGAGGCAGGAGAGCCAGCCAGGGCGGCCGGGTAAACCAGCGGTAAGCGAACCAGGCGCTAAAAAAGAGCGTCAGCGCGCCCAACAACAGCCAGCCGCTGAAGGCGGCGCGGCTCATGCGCCGGGCCGGCTGCGCCCGTTCCACCACCGTGGGCGTGAAGTCGCGCCGGTTACCCAGCCAGTAGAAGCGAGACGTCATGGACTACCTCAGTTGATAGTTGATGGTTGATAGTTGGTAGCCGCAGGTGTCACGTGTCAGGTGTCACGGGGTTTACGTCACCTGACACTTGATACTTGACACGTGACACATTGGCCTGAAAGCGCCACACCAGCCAGCCCAGGGCGGCAAGGAAGAAGGCGGAGGTGGCCAGGCGCATCAGCCAGTTGTTGAGCCCTAAGAGTTGTTCGGCGACCAGGTTGGGCACGTTGTTGGTGGCCTGCTCCAGGAAGATGGGCAGGTTGTAGGTCAGCAGCGGGTTGCGGATGCCGGTGGGCACCTCAGGATCGGTCAAGGCGCCGAAGGTGCAGATAGCCACGCTGGCCGCTGTCAGGACCAGATCCAGAAGATAGAGTCGTGGCCGGTCCAGCCAGGCGGCCGCCCCCAGGCACAGGAAGGGTAGGGCGGGAACGACGTAGCGGAAACCAAAATCGGCCCCGCCAAACCAGCCAACGTTGAATAGCAGGAAAAGGAAGAAGGCCAGGAAAGAACCGGCCAGGAGGAAGACCACGGCCGGTCCACCCGGCCGCTGCCGGTTCAGGCGGGCAAAGCCGGGGACGCTCAACAACAGATAAGGTGAATAAAAGAAAAGGCCTTTCCAGGGCAAAAAAAGCATTTCCACCACCTTGGCGGCCGTGGGCCATTCAAAGAGGATGACCTCTGCCTGGCCTTGTTCCCAATACTGGATAGGAAAACGCAGGGGATGGTCAAAGATGGCCCAATTGTACAACAGGGTCAGCAGGCCGGCTAGAAACAGCGGCAGGCTAAAGGCGGCCAGGGCCGGCAGCAGCGGCCGCCAGGCGCGGCGCTGCCAGCAGAGATAAGCCAGGGCGATAGCGGCCATCAGGGCAACCTGGTTGGTGGTAAAGATGGCCAGGGCATAAAAGAGGCCGGCATAAAAGACCCCGGAGGTCGGCGATTTCATCGCTTGAACCTCCGAGGTTTCTGAAACCTCGGAGGTTTTCATCCTGGTGGTTTTGAGGAGAAAGTAGAGGCCCAGGAGTAGGGGTGGTACGGTATACATCTCGCCTGTGCCGATGGTGGCGTAGGGGAACATCAATGTACCGAAGTAGCTCAACAGGGTCAGGGCAAAGCGCCGCCGGGTGAGGCCCAGGAGCCCCAGGATGCGGTACAGGGCGACGAAGGCCACGGCCGAATAGAAGGCCAGGGAAAAGATTTGCACCAGCCAGCCAGTGAAGACGTTGACGAGGTCGAACTTCTGGTTTTGCGCCTGGATGGGCAGGTCCAGGGCCCGCAGCAAGAGCTGGACCGGCTTGCCAATGAGCAGGTACTGGGGCAACATTAGCAGCGAGGAGCCGGGCGGCTTGTTGCTGTAGACGTGGCCGTTGTAGACGGCTACGTCCAGGCCCAACTCCGCTTCGCTGTAGGCGTCCAGGCGGAAGGTGCCGTAGTCCACGACAGCCCGGGTCAGAAAGAGGCGGGCGGTGTAATTGCTGGTCTGGTAGGCAATCTCGCTGAAGAAGGCCGAGCACGCAAAAACGACCAGGAATAGCACCGTTTCGGCCCGGTCCAGGGGCCAACGCCGTCGCCAGGAGAACTCTTTCATGGGCAGAAAATTTGACGCAAGCACGCCAAGAGGCAAACAAATAAAAACTTTGTGCCCTCTCTAAGCAATCCTTGATTGCCAGTCTCTGTGTCTCCTCTGTGTTCTCTGTGTTCCTAAATTATTCTACCTGGAGCACGGCCGAGGCGCGAATCTGGCTATCTTTCATCTTTTGCAGCGCTTCGTTGGCCCGGGCCAGGGGGAACAGCTCGACCTCGGCCTGGATGGGAATCTCGGCCGCCAGTTGCAGGAATTCCTGGGCGTCCTGGCGGGTGACGTTGGCCACGCTGCGTAAGACGCGCTCCTCATACAGGAGGTGGTAGGGCATTTCGGGAATGGGGCTCATGTGGATGGCGTTGATGGCCAGCGTGCCGCCCGGCCGGAGATGGCCCAGGGCCAGGGGGACGATCCAGCCGGCCGGGGCGAAGAGGATGCTGCCGTCCAGGGCGGCCGGGCAGTCGTCTTCCGCGCCGCCGGCCCAGGCCGCGCCCAGCTCGCGGGCCAACCGGCGATGCTCTTCGCCCCGGGTGAAGACGTAGACGGAGCAATCCCAATGGCGGGCGACCTGGATGACCAGGTGGGCGCTGGCCCCGAAGCCGTACAGCCCCAGCTTCTGGCCGGGCCGGACCTGGCTCAGGCGCAGGGCGCGGTAGCCGACAATGCCGGCGCAGAGCAGAGGCGCAGCGGCTACGTCGGAGAAGGCGCCGGGCAGGGGAAGGGCGAAATTTTCGTCCACGACCAGGTATTGGGCGTAGCCACCGTCGGCCTGCAGGCCGGTAAAGCGGGCCTTGGGGCACAGGTTTTCCTGGCCGGCGGCGCAAAAGGTACACACGCCGCAGGCCCAATTCAGCCAGGTCACGCCGACCTGGTCGCCCACCTGGAAACGGTGAGCGCCAGGGCCGCTCTTGTCCACCGTGGCCACGATCTGGTGGCCAGGGACAAGCGGCAGGCGGGGCAAGGCCAGTTCGCCCTCCACGATGTGCAGATCGGTGTGGCAGACGCCGCAGGCGCGGACTTTCAGCCGGACCTGCCCGGCGGCCGGTTCCGGCGTAGCCACCTCGGCCAGGTGCAGCGGCCGTTCGGCTATCGGTTTTGCTTCATGTAGGAGCATCGCTTTCATATTTAAACCAATAGTAAACGAAAATAACCTGAAGTAAAAACCTCGGACAACCGGGGTTGCCCCTCTCTGTGGATCTCTATGCAATCCTTGATTGCCCTTCTCCGTGTTCTCTGTGTTCTCTACACAATGGGATGGTTTTCGGACGCTTTTCGGACGCCTGGTTCTTTAGAATGACCCGCAAGTACTATAAACAAATTTAACGTAGTGGTTTGCAGAATAAAGGAGTAGAAAATGAAAAAGTTTCTTTATTTGTTCCTGTTGGTAGCTCTGGTGTTGGGTTCTTCTCTGGCCTGCGGCCTGGTGTCCGGCGACGGCGACACTGGCGGCGACACCGGTGGTGACACGGGTGGCGACACCGGCGGCGACACCGGTGGCGATACGGGCGGCGACACCGGTGGCGACACGGGCGGCGATACGGGTGGCGACACCGGTGGCGGCGCCCAGCAGGTGCGTGGCTTCCCGGTGATGGATGGCGCTACCCAGATCGTTGACGCTGAAGTGGCCGGTATCACCACCGTAACCTACACCGTAGACGCCAGCCTTGACGAGGCATCGCAGTTTTATAAGGACGAAATGGCGGCTCTGGGTTACACGCTGGACCAGGACGTGAGTTCCTCCCAGGGTGTGGTCCTGACCTTCAGCGGCGACCATAATACAACGGTAACGATTGCTCCGAGCCCTCTGAGCGCCGGTAGCACCAGCGTTACTGTTTCCACCCTGCCGTAAACAACTGAATAACACCCCCCAACGGTGAAAAAAGCCACGTGGCCCGGCCACGTGGCTTTTTTTATCTGCCCTTTCTTGGAGCCAATTTACCGTTTTAGTAATCGGATTTTTTAGGTTACAATTTCCCAGTAACGAAATTTTCGTGTCAGCAACCAATCAAGTTAGAGAGAGATGGACGCATGAAAAACATCCTGGTCGCCGGGGGGGCCGGTTTCATTGGTTCCAACTTTGTCGTGTACATGCTCAATAAATACCCCAACTACCACCTCGTGGTCTATGACAAGCTGACTTACGCCGGCAACCTGGACAATTTGCTGGAGGTGTCGGACGAGCCGCGTTACCATTTTGTCAAGGGGGATATTGGCGACGCCGCGGCCGTGGAAGCGGCCGTCCGCGACTATAACGTAGACACCATCGTCAACTTTGCCGCCGAGACGCACGTGGACCGCTCGATTACGAACCCGGACGCCTTTATCCAGACCAACGTCTATGGGACCTACGTGCTGCTGGAGGCGGCTCGCCGCCTGGGGCTGGAACGCGTGAACCAGGTGTCAACAGATGAAGTCTACGGCCACGTGCCGCACGGCGCTTCCAGCGTGGAGACGGACCCACTGGCGCCGCGCAGCCCTTACGCCGCCAGCAAGGCCAGCGGCGATCTGATGGCCCTGGCTTTTTACACGACCTATGGCCTGCCGGTGACGATTACCCGGGGGGCCAACAACGTTGGTCCGTACCAGTATCCAGAGAAGGCTGTGCCTCTTTTTGCCACCAATGCCATTGACCACCAGCCTTTGCCCGTCTATGGCGACGGCCGGCAGATGCGCGATTACCAGTGGGTGGGCGACCACTGCGCCGCCATTGACGTGGTGCTGCACCAGGGAAAGATGGGCGAGGTCTATAACGTCGGCACCGGTCAGGCGATGGAAAACCTGGCCATGATTGAGATTTTACTCAAGGCGCTGGAGCGGCCGGCCAGCCTAGTGCGTCACGTCAAGGACCGGCCGGGCCATGACCGGCGCTACAGTTTAAACGTAGATAAGATCAAGGCCCTGGGTTGGGAGCCGCGGTATACGCTGGTCGAGGCGATCACGATGACCGCCCACTGGTACCGGGACAACGAGTGGTGGTGGCGCAAAATCAAGAGCGGCGACTACCAGGTCTATTACCAGGCGCAGTATGGGGAAAGGCTGCGGGAGGCGGCGGGGGAGGTAATGGAGTAATTGGGTAATTGGAGATTGGAGTGAGAGCTAGGGTGATAGATGGCAGGTGGCAAGTTGCAAGTAGGCAAGTGGGCAGGTGTGGTATGACGCGTGCCGGAAGTTTTTTGGTGATCATGGTCGTGTTGCTGGTCGCCTGTGGGGCGGCCGGGGAGGAGACGACGCAGACAAGGCCGCCGGCCGCAACCGGGGAGGCAGAGATCGAGGCCACGGCCGGGGTTACTGAGATCCCGGCCACTGAGCCAGCCACGGCCGCGCCGCCGGAAGAGACGGAGTCAGAGCCGGCCACCGCCGCGCCGCCGGCGAATACGGCCCGGCCGGCCGCAACTGATTTGCCGGCGGCCGGGCCGGTGACAGAGATTCAACTGGCGCCGGTGGTCGAAGGCTTTGACCAGCCTCTTTACCTGACCCACGCTTCTGACGAGCGCTTGTTCGTCGTCGAGCAACCGGGGACCATTTGGGTCGTGGCCGATGGCGAGATTCTGGCCGAGCCGTTCCTGGACATCCGGGAGCAGGTCGGTTCTGAAGCGAGTGAACAGGGTTTGTTGGGCCTGGCCTTTGACCCGGATTACGCCAGCAACGGCGCCTTTTACGTGAACTACACCGATAACCAGGGGGATACGGTCGTGGCCCGTTACCAGGTCAGCGACGCCGATCCCAACCAGGCCGACCCCAATAGCGAAGAAGTGGTGCTGGCTATTGATCAGCCTTATGGCAACCACAACGGCGGCCAGTTGCAGTTTGGCCCGGATGGTTATTTGTACGTGGGCATGGGGGATGGCGGCAGCGGCGGAGACCCGCACGAGCATGGCCAGAACCCGGCCACCCTGTTGGGGGCGCTGCTGCGGCTGGACGTGGCCGGCGGCGAGCCTTATGCCATCCCGGCCGGTAACCCTTTTGCGGCCGGTGAGGACGGCGCCCCGGAAGTTTGGGCCATTGGGCTGCGCAACCCCTGGCGCTTCAGCTTCGACCGGTTGACGGAGGACCTGTACGTGGCCGATGTCGGCCAGAATGCCTGGGAAGAAGTCAACTTTTTACCGGCCGGCAGCCCGGGTGGCGTCAATTTCGGTTGGAACATCCTGGAAGGAACGCATTGTTACCGCCAGGATGACTGCGACACGACCGGCCTGCTGCTGCCTGTGGCCGAGTACAGCCACGACGATGGCTGTTCGGTGACGGGAGGCTACGTCTATCGCGGCAGCCAGTTCCCGGCTTTGTCGGGTAACTACTTCTTTGCCGATTACTGCTCCGGCCTGATCTGGAGCCTGTTCCGGGGGCTGGGCGGCGATTGGACCCAAAACCTGGTCCTGGCCAGCGGGCTGACCATCTCCAGTTTTGGCGAAGACGCGGCCGGCGAGTTGTACGTGGTGGACCACGCTGGCCAGGTGCTGCAAATTCAACCATAGGTAAAAGTCCGAATGACCTGGTGGAAAACGATAACGTTGATTTTGGGGCTGATCGGTCTGCTGGCCGGCAGCCGGCCGGTTGGTGGTGGCCCGTCCGCCGGGACTGGTCTGGGGACGGTAGTGGCTCTCTCTTTGCAACCGTTTGCCCTGGGGTTGCCCTGGCTCACCGACATTGTCTCGGCCGGGGACGACCGGCTGTTTGCCGTGGGGAAGGTGGGCCTTGTCCGGGTAGTGAACGACGATGGCACCGTCCGGCCGGTCCCTTTTCTGGATATTAGCGAAAAGGTCAGCACCGAAGAGGAGCAGGGCCTGGCCAGCCTGGTCTTTCACCCGGATTACGCCGCCAACGGCTTTTTCTACGTCAATTACACCGACCTGGCCGGGACCACTCACTTGGCCCGCTTCAGCGCCAGCGCCCAGGACCCCAACCAGGCCGATCCCAATAGTGAGGTGACGTTATTAACGGTTGAACAGCCGACTTACATTCACAACGGTGCGGATATGAACTTTGGGCCGGACGGCTACCTCTACCTGGCTCTGGGAGATGGCGGGCCTTACGACGACCCTTCGAACAACGCCCAGCGGGGCGATACCCTCTTGGGCAAGATCTTGCGGCTAGACGTAGACGGCGGTTTTCCCTACGCCATCCCACCCGACAACCCTTTTGTCAATGACCCGGCCGTGCTGGACGAGATCTGGGCCCTGGGGCTGCGCAATCCCTGGCGCTTTAGCTTTGACCGGTTGACAGGCGATGTACACATTGCCGACGTCGGCGAGAGACTGTGGGAAGAGATTGATTTTCAGCCGGCCGGCGACCCGGCCGGGCGGAATTATGGCTGGCGCTGTTATGAAGGGAATAAGCCTAACAACCTGGTTGGCTGCGAGCTGTCCAGCAATTATACCTTTCCGATCTTCACCATGCCCCATCCAAACGTCTGCGCCGTGATTGGCGGCTATCTCTACCGGGGCAGCCAGGAGCCGGAAATCAATGGCCATTACCTGTTGGCCGACCACTGTAGCGGCCGGGTGTGGGGGATTGTTCCCGGCGACGACGGCCGCTGGGCCAGCGTGGCTGCCGGCCGGACACCGGAACCGTGGTTGAACAGCTTTGGAGAGGACCAAAATGGCGAGCTATACGTGACCGCTTCCGGCGTCATTTACCGGCTGGAGGCGAAGCGGGTGGTGGCAACGCCCCAGGTATTTTTGCCCCTGGTCTTGGGAAGGGAGATTGGAGATTAGAGCTTAACCAATCTCTAATCTCCAATCTCCTTTTAGCTTCGTATTGGAGGATAGACGATGCGTATCAGTCGTGTGGTGTACCTGTTGGCGACATTGGGGGGTGCGGCTGTGGCTCTGGCTCTGGTGGCGCTATTTAACGGCGTGGCCCAGGCCCAAAATCAGGTAGGTACTATGTCGCCTGCCGAAGGAGTTCAGGCGCGGAAGCTGGGCGCTACCAACCCGGCCGTTGGCCTGCTGCCCCTGGCGACGGTGGCGTTTAGCCCGGTAGACATTGCCAATAGCGGTCTCACCGGGGATGACCGCCTGTTCATTGTCGAGCAAAACGGCGCCATCGAAATTGTGGAGTCTGACGGCACGGTGCGGGCTACGCCGTTTTTGAGCATTACCGGCCGGGTGATTGGTGGCGGGGAAATGGGGCTGCTGGGGCTGGTCTTTGATCCCGATTACGATAATAACGGCTACTTTTACGTAAATTACACCCACGAAGACACCAGTGGGGACATTTTTACCCGCATTTCCCGCTTCAACGTCACGGCCGATCCCAACGAGGCCGACCCGGACAGCGAGTTCATTCTCCTGACCGTGGAGCAGCCGTTTACCAACCACAATGGCGGCGACCTGAGCTTTGGCCCGGACGGCTACCTCTACATCGGGCTGGGGGATGGCGGCTCGGGCGGCGACCCGGACGACCGGGCCCAGGACCTGACGGACTTGTTGGGCAAGATGCTGCGGATTGACGTGAGCGGGGTAACGTCCACGACCAATTACATCATCCCCCCGGACAACCCCTTTGTCGGCGTTCCGCTGGCGCGGGGTGAAATCTGGGCTTTGGGGCTGCGCAACCCCTGGCGCTTTAGCTTTGACCGGTTGACCGACGACCTCTATATTGCCGACGTGGGCGAAGAGACGTGGGAGGAGGTTAACTTCCAGCCGGCCGCCAGCACCGGCGGAGAAAATTATGGCTGGCGCTGCTACGAGGGCGACGCGCCCTTCAACACCACGGGTTGCCTGCCGCCTGGCAACTACGACTTCCCGGTCCACGCCTATCCCCACAATACGCCAGGCTGCGCCATCACCGGCGGCTTCGTCTATCGCGGCAGCCAGTTTCCGACTTTACAAGGCTACTACCTGTTTGCTGATTACTGTTTTGGCCACATCTGGGGCCTGGACGTGAACAATGGCTGGCAGGTGGCCCAGTTGGGCCATTTCAACGAACTCTTGTTGACCAGCTTTGGCGAAGACTTGAACGGCGAGTTGTACCTGGCCAGCACGTCCAACAATACTATTTACCGGATCTACGCCCCACCGCCGGCCGCTTACCTGCCCCTGATCCTGAACCAGCCTTAGATATGCCAGACCCCGCAGGTCTCATGGGCACGGAACGTGCCCCGACCTGCGGGGTCTAAAAGAATGGCGCCCGGCGCCTGAAGCGCTTTACGGTTTAATAATGATCGGGAAATACCAATTCACTACCTGTTTGGTTCCTGAAACTTCTACCACGCTGGTGAAGGTATCTGTTTCGGTACCCTCACCATTGGTCACAGTCAGGGTCACGTTATACGTACCGGCGGCAGTATATTGATAAGTAGGGTTGGCCTCAGTAGAGGTGCCCACGCCGTCACCAAAGTCCCACTCGTAGCTAAGCGGCGGGATGCCGGTCGAAGTATTGGTGAAGACGACGGTGCTGCCAACCGGGACCGGCCCAGTGGCGTTATGGCTGAAGGCGGCGTTGGTGATGGGCACGAACATGGGGCCGGCGAAGCAAGGGTAGGTGATGGGGTTGGGTTCGCCCTGGAGCGTCCAACAGTAGTAATCCGGGCCTGACGCGTCGGTGACCATCTGGGGCACGTACCAAATGACAATGTTTTCGTCACTGATAGACTCGTTGTTGAGGAACTGCTGCGGCCCCTGGTTATGGTCGTCGTTGCAGCAGGAGCCCACCGCCCCCAGGTCGGTGTCGCCCTCGTTGGGGTGGTGCTGGGCGACGTAAATGAAGGCGTCGTCGCCTTCGCCGCCGTCGCCAAACTGGCCCTGGCCCGGTTCCAGGTAATAGCCCATACCGCTCTGGTCCACTACCCGCCAGGCGTACCCTTCGGTAGTGTAGCTGTGGGGGCCGTTGGGGCCGGCGTAGGGCGTCCGGTACAGCTCGTTGGTCTGGTCTACCCACTGGCTGCCATTCCACAAGGCAAAGGTGTCGTTGGCGTCGCCGTTGGCGGCCACGTCAATGCGGACCAGCGGCCGGTAGATGGCGTTGGTGCCGCAGCCCTTGCCGTAAGCGCCGGCGACGACGCGCCAGCGGCCGTCCTCGTAGAACTGGACGTGCTGCTCGTAGCGATAGTTGCAACTGTTCCCCCAGTTGCCCATGCGGAAGTCCTGGACCAGCTCAAAGCCGATGATGTTGGACTGATCGTCGAGGATGTCCAGCTCCTGGGTGGGGCCGTAGGGATAAATGGGGAAGCCGCCGCTGGGGGAGCAGCCGGTGGAATCCACGTAACCACTCCCACCGTAGTCGGCGTGCCACTCGGCCAGCTTGACGTTGGTCAGGACCGGGATGCCGTTGTAGGTCACGCTAAAGACGCGGTAGCCGTCGGTGCCGGACACTTCGTACTGCATGGACCAGCCGTCGCGGTTGACGGAGCCGTTAATGGGGCAGGTGCCCTGGTCAGGTGTGTGGGCCATGCCCTGATCGCTTTCGGGGGTGATGAGCGTCCAGCGCAAGGCGGCCAGGGTTTCCTCATGAAAGTCTACAAAGGCCCAGAGGATACGGTCACCCATGTTAAAGGTGTAAGCGTAGCAGATGTGCTCGCCGCTGCAGGAGGTGCCGGGAGCGTTACCTTCCATCGGCGGCATTTCCAGCTCCTCGTCCGTCGGCTGGTGGCCGAGAATTTCGGCCACCTGGGGATCGTTGCGAACGATCTCCCGGGCCACAGCTACCAGGCGCTCATTAATGCCGGGGTGAATGCCGGGCTGGTAGAGGACGTCCCGGACGACCTGGGCCGTCACGTCTACAATGGCCACGACGGCTGCGTTTTCATTCCAGAGGTAAATGTTGACCTGGTAGCAGTTGGCCGTGGCGCAGGCGCTGCTGGCCTGGGTAAACTGCTGACCCACCGGCTGGACGCTAAAGACTTCGGAGCGGCGGCCGGTGGTGTAAGCCTGCACCCGGGAATCGGCCAGGGCCAGGTCCTGGGCCTGTTGTTGTTCGGGCGTCAACCCATCGGCCAGGGGCGCGGCCGGCGATTTGCCTCGCGCCACGCTGGCCGGCTCAAGTAATTGATTAAGGATAAGAGAGGCAGGCAGGGCGGCCAAAACGGCCAGGAAAAAGATCCTTAGCAAGATGTTTCGTTTCATAATTGGTTTTTCCTCCGGTGGACAACCTGTAAACTTTTCAACCCGGCCGGGGTCGGGCTGGGGCTGGGGACAAGGGCATTTCACAAAATGCCCTTGCATTTTACCCGCAGAGTGCCTGTTCTGGCAAAAACCCCCCCGGCAAACCTTGCAAGTTTTCGCGGGCACGTTTCGTGCCCCAACCTGCGGGGTTTTCCCCAGAGTTAAACTTTTACTTTGATGACCCCGTCCTCTTCCTTGACGGGGTACTGTTTGAGCCGGCAAATCTCGTCGGCCGGCCACAGGACCCGGCCGGTGGCCACGTCAAAGCGGTAGCCGTGTCCGGGACAGTCAATCCGGCCCCGGTAGAGTGTCCCCTGGGAGAGGTCGCCGGCGGCGTGGGGGCAGCGAGCAGAGAAGGCGTAAACGCGGCCCTGGCAGCGGGTCAAAATGAGCGGCCGGCCGGCAATTTCCACCGCTGTAATCTGGTCTGTCCGGATTGCGTCGGCCGGCGCGGCGGCGACGAAACCGTCAGCATCCGGCAATTCTTGCGCTTGCACACCCCTATTATAGCTGAAAGCTGACGGCTGAAAGGTGACAGTTATGGGGGGTCCGGCTCGGCCATGAGGGCCTGGATAATGGCCTCGGTCTCGACGTAAGCGCCCTCGCCAATGTGCTTGTAGCGGATGTGGCCCTGCTTGTCCACGACGTAGCGGGTGGGCCAGAAGCGCTGCTCGTAAGCGCGCCAGGTGACGCCGTCATTGTCAATGGCCACCGGGTAGTTGACCCCCAGGCGCTCGGTGGCGGCCAGCACGTTCTCGACCTTTTCTTCGTAGCTGAATTCGGGATAGTGGACGCCAATAACGGTGAAGTCCTCACCCTCGTACCTGTCATACCATTCCCTGACCCAGGGAATCACACGTTGGCAGTTAATTCAGCCAAAGGTCCAGAACTCGACCAGCACGACCTTGCCCCGCAGGGCTGCCAGGGGGAGAGGCCCGTCGGTGTTGAGCCACAGATCGTTGCTAATTTCCGGGGCCGGTCCCAGGTCGGGCAGTTCTTCGACCGCCAGGGTCGGGGTGGGCGGCACATCCACCTGGCCGGAGGCAATGACTTCGACGCCGCCCTGATTGCCCGACTGGGGCTGGCCGGCCGGCCGGGAGACGGCCGAGCAGGCGGCCAGGCCCAGCCCCAGGATAAAGAAGGCGGCCGGACGGATGTAAGGAACGGCGCTGTGGCGTTTAGGGTTGGTAATTGAGTAATTGGTAATTAGGTAATCGGTGATGGGTGATTGGGATCGTTGCATGAGCCAATCGTCCTCCTTGAGTTGCTATCGTAGCCGCCAGGCGTTACAAGTCGCTCGCCTGATCCTTACAAAGGTATTAACAGGTGACTGTCACTTGCTGAAGTGACAGTCACCGGTAACGGGCAGAATGACGGCCGAGGGGTGGGCCGCGTCGTGATAAATGGTCTGTTCGGCCGCTACGGCCCGCGTGCTGTGGCTGTAAGGCTCGCCGGTGCCCAGGTTGCGGGCAAAGCGGGGGTGGGCGCCGCTGGAAACCTGCAGGCGAATGGCGTGGCCTTTCAGGAAGCGATGGGCGGTGGCGACCATATCTATCACCAGGCGCAGGCTGCCATCAGGTTGCCGTTCGCCCCGGCCGGGCTGGACCCGGATCAGCCCGTCGCAGAGATTGATAGACCGGCCGTCAGGATACAAGTCGCACAGGCGGCCGAAGAAATCGGTGTGTTCCAGGCTGGAGTACACGAAGATAACGAGTTGCACCGGGCCGATAATTTCCACGTCGGCCGTGAGTGGCGGGGTAGTGTAGGTCAATACGTCGGGCCGGGCTTCCAGGAAGCGATTGTCTACCGGGCCGGCGTCCAGGGCGAGCAACGGGCCGCCCAGGTTGGGAGTGGGATTGGCCGGGTCATAAAGGTAGTGGTCGGCCGGGTCGTCCCTGGCCAGCGTAGCCAACGCCAGGCGGCCGCCGGCGTGCAGGTAGTAGGGCGTGGTCTGGGCCGGCGGTGGCCAGGCATCCAGGTCGCGCCACTCCCCGGCCCCCATGACGAAAAGGCGAACGGGATACGGCCGCAGGTGGCCTGGTTGCCCCTTCAGGTGGGTGCCAAACCAGGGCAGGCCCTGGTGGAAAGCTTCTTGCTGGCAATCAGGGTCTACGTGGCGCCAGGGGCCAATAGTCAGGTAAGGGCTCCGGCCGGCGGCCCGGAGTAGGGCAAAATCCCGCAGCAGTCCATCCAAAAAGACGTCGTACCAGCCGGAGACAAAATGGGCCGGCGCGGCCACCGAAGCGATACGCCGGCTGAGGTCAACACTTTGCCAGTAAGCGCTCCGGGTGTGAATGTGTTCATGCCAGGCGCGGTAAAAGGGGATCGGCCGGCCGGTGGCAGCCGCGTCGGCCGTGCCCAGGGGCAGATGGGCAAAACCGCTGGCCAGGCGCCGCTCCTGCTCTCGCCGGTTGGCCAGTCGGTTTAACCGCTGCCACCGGGACAGTTGCCCGTCGTCCAACAGCGTGTCCATAATCATAGACCAGCGCAGCGTCAGGTCCAGGGGAAAGGTCTCTTCGGCCAGCAGGTTGACGTCCGAGCGCGTCACCGCCGGGACGATGGCTTTGACGAACGAAGAACCGGAGACGGCTGTGGCCCATTGCGTATAGCCAACATAGCTGCTACCCCAGAGACCCACCGCGCCGTTAAACCAGCGCTGGCGGGCAATCCATTCCAGGGTCGCCTGCCCGTCGGCCAATTCCTGGACGAAGGGATCGAACCGGCCGCCGGAATCGAAACAGCCCCGGACGTCCTGGCAGATGACGTGATAGCCGCGCGCGGCAAATTGGCGGGCCATGGTTGCCAGCCTCATGCCAAGCAGGCCGCCGCGCCCGTAAGGGGTACGGATCAGGATAGTAGGGAAGGCGCCCTGGGCCTTCGGCCGGTAGTGGTCGGTAGCCAGGGTGACGCCATCGGGCATGGGCAGGCGCAGGTTGCGACTGATGGCCACGCCATCGGCCACCTGGGAGTAGCGCCAGAGCCAACCCATGGTGTACCGGCTCTGGCGATAAAGGCCAGTCGCCAGCAACCTGACGCCGGCCGTCCAATGGGTCGAAGGAGGTCTCCTCATAGATCATTCAGGGGTGGGAGATTGGAGCTTGAAGAATCTCCAATCTCCAATCTCTAATCTCCCTCCCCAACATCCACGTCCAGCAACAGCCCCAATTGGGCGGCAGCCTGGCGCAGGCGGGGCCACTCGTCCTGGCGCACCAGGGCGGCCAGGTCGCCTAGAAATTCGCCCAGGTACAGGCTGGTCTTGGGGTTAGCCCGCAGCCTGGCCAGGATGTCGGCCTCGCGCACGCGCAGGACCACTACCTGCTCCAGCAGGCCTTCGGTCCCCTGTTCAGCCCAACGCTCAATGGCCCGCCGGGTGCTGGGCGGCAACGGCCGGCCGCTGGCCTCGGCCAGGAATTGGAGCACCCGCTCCGGTTCAATACCCTGTTCCCGGGCCTCGGCCAGGGAGTGAGGCGTCAACCGGTAGCGGAACGGTTTGCCCGGCTGGACAGGCTCGGCCTGGCTGATTCGGGCCGCCTGGAAACGGTGATAGCGGTCGGCGTTAAAAGGGACCAAAATCGTGGCGTCATCCTGGACGACGATCGGCACATTGACTTCTTCGGCCGCCGGGGGATGGCCGCTCAGCCACTCCACGGTTCGCGTAGCCAGGCGATAGCTCTGGCCGTCGGGGGCCAGTTCCGCCAGACTCAGCCAGGCCAGCGGCCCCTGGACCAGGAAGCGCAGCAGCCGGCCCTCGACCAGGTCCCAGTTGGCGAAACCGGTAATATAGGCGTCTGCGGCCAGGTCTCGGATGTACCAGGTGTCATAGTTGCCGCCGGGCCGCTGGAAGTCAGGGTCGCTCTCTTTGATCTGGGCTACCAGGTCGCCCAGGCGGTACCATTCGGCCGTGCGGGGCAGGGCGTCCAGGAGAGCGGTGCGGGCCAAGATGGGGTCGTTTTGCCAGCCGCTGCCCTCGCAGGCCAGGCCGGGGGTGTGGCCCAGCTCGTTCCAGGCGCTGCTACTCCAGGCCTCGGCCAGGTCGCGCAATTGGGCCTCCCGGCTCTTTTTCAGCCAGGCCAGGGCAGCGCGGGCCGGCCGGGCGCCTTCGTCCGTCTTGCGCAGCAATTCCATTTCCCAGGCCAGGGTGACCAGGAGGGAGCGCCGCTCCGGGTGGGGGTCCAGCAGCGTGGCCGATAACCAGGCCAGGTTGTCTTCCTTGAGCGGCATAATTTGGGCCACGGCCAGGATGGCGGTCAGATCGTCTACCACGCTGGTGGCGGCCGGTGTAAAGGTCGGCGGTGGGGGGACGGGCGACAACGGCTGGCGGCCGGGGGTGGCCGGCTGGCCGGCCTGAGGAAAGCGGGCCAGCAGCTCGTCCGGCAGGTAGTAAAACTCCTCTAGCTCCTGGCCTGATTCCTCGCCGGTCTCGTCGAAGGCCCGGAACAAAAAGCCCCGGTACCACAGGGCCTCGGCCGGGCTAACCGGCTCCAGCCACGGTTCCTCCCGTTCCAGCCGGCCTGGCCCCATCAGGCGCACCAGGCCATGTTCGCGTTCAAAGACGGCGACGGGGATGCGCCCCCCGGCAGCGACCAGCGCTTCCAGGGCGGCCGCTTCGTCCGGCCCCAGGAAGCTGGCCTCCTGGACCATGTCTAACCGGCCCAGGGCTTCGGCCAGCGCTTTCACCGAGGCGTTTTTGTCAGCCCCGGTCAGGTCGAGTTCCCACCACTCGCCGATGACCCGGAGCACGATCAGGTCATGGTCGTGCAGGGCTTTTTCTAATGGGTACATGGTCGCACCTGGTATGGTAATTGGGTAATTGGTGATAGGTGGTTAACTACTGCCATGACCAATAACCAATAACTTTACACCATAAGTGTCCGATCTTGGCTGCGTACTGTCAAGAAGTGATCACCGGCAGGACGGCCGGCAGGCTGGTGATGGTCACCCGGCGAACGTTGTCCTGGGGATAGGCGAAGATTTCGCCGTCGGCGTGAATGGGTAGGGGCATGTTCGCTTTAATGTTTATGGTGCGGTTGCGGCGCATAGTCACGTGCCGGGAGGTAACGTGAGTGCCTTTCATGACTTTGGTTAGCATTTGGAGCATCGTTAGCCGGCCGACGGGGTTGATCAGGCAACTATCCAGCAGGTTGTCGGCGTGGTGGGCGTCAGGCGTTATTAGAAAACCGCCTCCGGCGCGGGGGCCGACCCCAACGGCCAGCAGGAGCCCGTCCTGTTCCACCGCGTCCTCGTCAAAACGAATTTCCAGGTGGGGCGTCTGGTAGTAAAAGGCGATAGTCCGCAGGGTGGCCAGGGTGTACATGGCAAAGCCGTGGACGCGGGTGATGTTGCGGCTCTCGATGGAAATGGTGGCGTCGAAACCAATACCAATACCGTTGTCTACCAGCTCGTACCGACCGTGTTCATCCTCCAGGCGGGCCAGGTCAATCGGCCGGCTTTGGCCGGTAAAGAGACGGCGCACGGCCGTTTCCGGGTCGGTCAGCAGTCCCAGCGCGTAGGCAAAGTCGTTGCCGGAGCCAATGGGAATAACTCCCAGGGTGGCCTCAGCCTTGCCACCCTGTACCAGTCCGTTGACAATCTCGTGGACCGTACCGTCGCCGCCAGCAGCGACGACCAGCTCGTAGCCGGCGTCCACGGCGGCGGTGGCCAGCTTCTTGGCGTGGCCTGGCTCTTCGGTGGTTACCAGGTCGAGGCCGCCATAGTCGCTGGCCCAGGCGCGGATCTGGTCGGCCAGTTGGCCGGCCCGGCCGCGATCGGCCCAGGGGTTGAGAATGACTTGCGCGCGCATTTTTCCTCCAAGAAAGTAATGAGCAAAGAGCCCAGTTAGCTGAGTTGGGTCGCCCAACCCAGCCAACTGCGAGCAATGAATGATGAGTGCAGTTGACCTTGCCAACTACGATTATTGGCAATCGCGAGGACTGAATTTTTGGGTACGCGACATGCCGGTTAATTATACAGGGAGTGGTTGATAGTTGACAGTTAACAGTTGATGGTTGTTAGTTGATGGTTGGTGGTTGGCGGTTGGTAGCCAATTACTAATTACCCAATTACCAAATCTCCAATCTCTAATCTCCATTCTCCCATTCCCTACCCCTGGACCCTCCCCAAAACAGAGCGCCATATAGAGGGGCGGAGAACGATTGGCCCCTACCTTTACACCCTTTTGTAAACGTGTTATACTCTGGCCCATATTACGTTACGTCAACATGACTGTCCACCAACGCCGCGAACCCCACTCACTGAATACGTCTTCACGGGTGTCAGGAGGTTTGACTTGAGCAGGCAAGAGGACAAAGACGGGATGACCAGTCGCGAACTTGAAGATGACGTATTGGCTTACCAGGCAACCGGCCAACTGGCTGGGCAAATTGTCGAGCAATTTGCGTCGGCGATTTGCCGGCGAGGCTGGCAGGTCCCGGCGTTGATTGGCCTGGAAGCCGCCCGGCCGTTGGCCTTCCTGGGCAGCCAGTTGTTATGGTTAGCCCAACCAACGCTGGGTCTCTTTTTCTCCCACCAGAATATTGACCGGCTGGCCCGCCTGTTGGAAGACCCCGCGGCCGTCGAGGCTCTCATTGGCCAGTTAGAAACAGGAGCAACTTCGTGAACCTGCTGGATGCTGCCCTCGTTGTGTTGGTTAGCGCGGTCAGCCTGGCGCTGGGGTACCTGTTCTGGCGGCGCTTGCGGAGCGGGCAGGAAGTGGGGCTGCGGCCGCTGCGAGGCATTGCGGCGCTAAAAGGCCAGATCGGCCGGGCCGTCGAGAATGGCCGCACCGTTCACGTGACCCTGGGGCGCGGCAGCCTGGCCAGCACTTTGAATCCCACCAGCGTGGCTGCCCTGGCGGCCCTCGACTACCTGGCGGCCGATGGCGCGGCCAGCGGTGTGCCGCCCCTGGTCACCGTCGGCGAAGGAACGCTGCTGCCGGCTGCCCAGGATAGCCTGCGAGGCGCTTATAAGGCGGCCGGCCGGCCCGGCGATTTTTCTACCAGCCAGGCCGAATTTATTGCTTCCGACGAATTTCCCTTTGCCTACGCCGCTGGTGTGACCAGCGAGTCTCGCCAGGCCAACGTGGGCAGCAACCTGCTGGCCGGCCGTTTTGGTGCAGAACTGGCCCTTATTACCGAGGCCTCGGTCAGGACCAACGTCGAGCAAGTCATTGCCTCCGACAACCCGGTGGCCCTGGGAGTTGCGGCGGCGATGACCGAGGAATTGCTCATTGGCGAAGAGCTGTTTGCCGCCGGCGCTTACTTGCAGGGCCGGCCGGACCAGATTGCCAGCCTGCAGACGCAGGACGTCCTGCGCCTGATTGTGTCCGGCCTGGTGTTGCTGATTTCCGTGATTTATTTGTTTGAATGGCTGCTTAAGCTGGTGTAATTCTGATGCGTTTTTCACCGTTGGGTCTGGTTGCGGTAGCTATTGGCGGGCTCTCTCTGGTTGGCCTGTTGTTGATCCCCGGCCTGGGCGAGTTGTTGACCGGCTGGGCGGCCTTGCTGGCGGCCGTGGCCCTGCTCCTGGGGGTGATTAACCTGCTGCGGGTACACCTACCCCGCGCCTTCAAAGGCAACGGCAATAGCCTGACCCTGGTGCTTGGCCTGTTGGCGATGGTCGCTCTTGGCGTGACCGATAGCCTGGGGCTGACCGAGGGTTGGGTACAGGCCGCTTTTATCCTGGTCCAGGCCCCTCTGGAAGCTGCCCTGGCGGCGCTGCTGGCCTTTTTCCTGCTTTTCGCCGGTATGCGCCTGCTGCAGCGACAACGAAGCTGGTGGGCCCTGCTGTTCATGGTGACAGTGATCCTGGTCATGCTGGGGCAGACGCCAATGCCGGCTGCGCTCAGCAATATTTTTATCGCCTTGAGCGATTACCTGAGCCTGATTTTTGTCAGCGCCGGGACGCGCGGCATCCTCATTGGCGTGGCCCTGGGCGCTATCCTGGTCAGCTTGCGTGTGCTGCTCGGTCTGGAGCGGCCGTACGATAAATAAAAATGGTCATTTGCCGCCAGTGTAAAACATCTAATCCACAGGGGAGCAAATTTTGCAATAATTGTGGCGCGCCATTGCCGCCAAGCACCCACCTCATTTGCCCCAATTGCCAGTCGCCCAACCCCCGCCACCTGGTTTACTGTGACAAATGTGGCGCTCGCTTGTTGAAAGAGAGTGGTCTGCCACAGGAAGAAACACGAGAGATCCCGCCGGCCACCGGGCCACGCGCCTTCGAATTGCCCAGCCGGCCCCCTGGTCACACCAGCCAGTTGGACCCGCGCCATTTACCCGATTGGCTGATGAAAGGGGAAAGCAAACCCCCGTCTGGTCAGGGGGAATCGGGTGGAGCGGAAGAAAGTTCTATTGTGGGGGACTGGTTGAGCGAATTGTCTGGGCTGGAAGAAGACAAGAGCAGCCAGCCGCCGCAAGAAGAGTCTATCCCTGACTGGCTGCAAAGCGCTACGGTAGACCTGGAGACAACGGAGCGGGCGAACGACCTGCCGGATTGGCTACAGGACCTGGCCGGCGAAAAAAAAGGCGGCGAGCCGGCCGGCGGCGACCTGGGAGACTGGTTAGCCGAAGTGGAAAGCCCGGCTGAAGAAGACGTTTTTTCGCTGTTCGAGGACAGCTTTGGGGAGCAAGAAACAGTAGTTGGCCAGGCCGCCCGGCCGGAAGAGGTGTTACCCGATTGGCTAAGCGACCTGGAAGCTGGTGGGCTGGAAGAGACGATGATTGCGCCGGCCGCCGCCCAGCCTGAAGAAGAGTTGCCTGATTGGCTGAGTAGCCTGGAAGCGGGCGGACAGCCCGCGGGCGGGCTGGAAGAGACGATGATTGCGCCGGCCGCCACCCAGCCTGAAGAAGAGTTGCCTGATTGGCTAAGCGACCTGGAAGCGGGCGGGCTGGAAGAGACGATGATTACGCCGGCCGCCGCCCAACCGGAGGAAGAATGGGCGGCCTGGTTGGGCGAGCTGGAGGAACCGGCCGCCTCGGAACCGGCCGGCGCTGAAGCTGGTTTTGACGAGGAAATCCCGGATTGGTTAGACGAAGCCCGTTCGGAAAGCCGCCAGGAAGAATTCATATCCGCTTTCGCCGACGACGTCGAGCCGGCCGGCGAGGAAAGCGTGCCCGACTGGCTGTCTGCCAAGCTGGAGGAGGAGCCGGCTGAAACCCTCCTCTCATTGACCGAAAAGGAGACCCAGGAGGAGATGGCCGACTGGTTGACTAATCTGGAGGCAGCCGACGAAACGGCCCAGGCCATGCTGGCCGACGTAGGAACGGATGAGACTTTTCCCGATTGGCTGGCCGAAGGCGATAAGACTGGGGCGGCCGCACCGCCCGAAGACCTGGGTGACTGGCTCAAGGATTTCGCTCCGCGCGGCACCGGCATCCTGTCGCCACTGCCGGGGATGGAGGAAGAAGCGGCGCCTGAGGAATCTCTGGCCGACATTTTTGGCGACGAGCTGGCTCCGGCCGAGGAAGTGCCTGACTGGCTGGCCGGGTTTGCCCCCCCCGAGACGTCCTCGGCCATACCTGTCCAGGAAACAGCCGGGCTGGTTGTCGAGCCTGAAGAAATGCCCGCAGTAGCCGAGGAAGATTGGCTGGCCGAATTGGGTCTGGCCGAAACGGCCGAGCCGGCCGGCGTGGCTGCCGGCCCAACCCTGGAAGAAGCGCCGGAATCTACCGAGGAATTATTTGACTGGCTGAGCCAGATTGAAGAGGTAGAAGAAGCGGCCGCACCACCCGCAGAAACGATCCCGATCATCCCTTCCCCGGAGATGAAGGGCGTGCCCGAACAACTGGCCCACCCCTGGTTGCCGGAATGGATGGCTGGAGAAGAACCAGAAAGCCCACTGGAGCCAGAGAAAAAGCCGGCGCTGGCCCCTGCCGAATTGCCGGAGTGGATGCAATCGCTGGACGAAGCCGAGCAGGAGGTAGCCCGAGAGCTAACGGAAGGCCCGGCTCTGCCCAGTGGAGTCAGCGCCGAAGAGTGGCGCTCTATCCTCGATGATCTGCCGCCTCCTGGACAGGGGTTGCCCGGCGTTGGCGAGTTAGCGGCCCCGGCCGACCTCAACGCCGCCGATATCCCGGCCTGGCTGCAGGCGTTGCGGCCGCGCCCGGTAGGGGTGGTCGAAGAAGAGCTGGAGAAAGATCAACCTGTCCAGGCTATCGGCCCCCTGGCCGGCCTGCGCGGGGTGATTGACATTGCCCCGGTAGTTGCCGAGCCGCGCCAGGCCCAGCGTATTACCCCGTTTACGGTGACAAAGGAGCAACAGCAGCAGGTCGCCCTGTTGAACCAGCTCACGAGCGGGCAGGCGGCGCCTGAGGCTCCGGTGGACCGTCGCCGGGGCGGTACGCTGTCCATGACCGGCCGGGTGTTGGTCAGTGCATTTTTGCTCGCCGCCGTGGTGGCTGGCGTACTGCTGGCCAGGCTCAATCTGGCCACTCTAGACGTGGTCCTGCTGCCGGCGCCTGGCGCCGCGCGGAACGCCTACGATGAGATTAACAGAGCGTTTGGCCGGCCGGTGCTGGTGGCTTTTGACTACACCCCGGCCATGGCCGGCGAACTCAATGCCATCGCCAGGACGGTCCTGGATCACCTGGCCGATAACGGCAACCCGGTAATTACCGTCAGCCAGTTTGCCGCCGGAGCGGCTATTGCGGATCAAGTGGTGGCCGACGTCGAAGGGCTGAACAGCCAGAGCCTGAACTTTTTGCCAGGTGAGGCTATCGGCTTGCGCCAGTTGGGAAGCTGCCTGAGGAGCGGCTGCGATCAGTTAATTGGTGTGCCCCTGGCTCCCGAAATGCAGGCCAGCCTGGCCAACGTCGGCCTGATTATTATCCTGACCGGCGAGGGCGACAGCCTGGTGAACTGGATCGAACAGGTTGGCAAGGAAACCGACCGGTGGTCAATGGTGGTGGGCGTCACCCAGCCGTTGGGGCCGTTGGTTCTGCCTTATGCTACCAGTGAGCAGGTGGCGGGCAGCATTGTCGGCTTGCCGGCCGCGGCGGCTTATGAACGGGAAGTGCGCAGCCTTGGCCCTGGCCAGCAAGTGGCCGGCCGGCAACTGCAAGGGCAAATCCTGGCCCAGTGGCTGGCCTTGGGGCTGTTGCTGATAGGCGCTCTATTTTACGGTTTGACCGGCTTTGGCAACGCTGGCGCGGCCAAAAGCAAGGCGAGCGGTAAATAATGCCAGAACTACTGGATAATTTGGGCAACTTGAGCGGCCTCTTGTTCGGATTTATTCTGACCATTCTGGTCTTCAGCTTTGTCATCCGCGATAATTTCCTGTACCGCCTGGCCGTTCATTTGCTGGTAGGGGTCAGCGCCGGCTACGCCGTCGTGGTCGTGGTCGGCGAGGTGCTCTATCCGGTGGTCCAAAATATTATCAGCGACCCGGTGTCGGAAGGGCTCTGGCTGTTTCCCCTGGCCCTGGGCGGGCTGTTGTTTTTGAAGGTTTTCCCCCAGACGGCCATGATCGGCAACAGCGCCATGGCTGTCCTGGTGGCCATCGGCGCGGCGGTGGGCCTGGTTGGGGCCGTGGCCGGGACGTTGTTCCCGCAGGTGATCGCTGAGTATACCAACGGCCTGATCGGCTTCGTCGCCGGCCTGCTCACGATTTGCACCCTGTTTTACTTTCACTTCACCGGCCGGCTCACGCCGGAAGGGCAGGTGGTCTTACCGCCCTGGCAGCAGTACGTTGGCTTTGTTGGCCGGGTGGTGATTACTATTACCCTGGCAGCTCTCTTTGCCGGGGCCTTGAGCACCAGCCTGGTCCTGTTGACGGAGCGCGTTGGTTTTTACATTACGGCCCTATTAGGCTAACGGGCATGACGGCAACCGACGGAAACCTGAGAGAACAAGAACGAGCTTCAGAGGCGTTGCAGGCCAGCCATTCGTTTCTGGTGGCTGACTGCGGGCACTCGGTGACTACGGTCACGTTGTTTGACGTGGTCGAGGGCGCTTACCGCTTTATTGCCCGGGGCAGCGCCCTGACGACCATTGGCGACCCCTGGTTTGACGTAGCCCGGGGGGTGCAGCAGGCCATTGCCCAGATTATGGAGATTACCGGCCGGACGTTGGTCAATGAACAGGGCACGCTGATCCGTCCGACCCGTTCTGATGGCGCCGGCGTAGATTACTTTGGTGTGCTGGTCAGCGCGGCCGAGCCATTGAAAGCGCTCCTGGTTGGGCTGCTGGAAGACGTCAGCCTGGCCAGCGCCCGGCACGCCCTGGAGACAATTTATGCCCTGGAGGTAGACAGCTTTAGCCTGGCCGACAGCCGTAGCCAGCAGGCTCAGGTGGATGCTTTGCTGGCCAGGCAACCGGACTTAGTCCTGGTGGCCGGGGGAACGGACGGTAGCAACGACCCCCGGCTGATGAAGCTGGTCGAGACCGTCTCGCTGGCGGTGGGAATGCAGGACGGTTACCAGCGGCCGGTGGTCCTCTACGCCGGCAACAACCGGCTGCGGCCGAAAGTGAACGAGGCGCTGGGCAACCTGACCAGCCTGCACGTGGCCGAAAATGTGCGCCCGGCGCTGGAAGTGGAACGCCTGGGCGACGCCATTCGCATGATTGGCGAAATGTATGAGACCAGGAAGATCAACACCGTGCCCGGCCTGGATGAGATCCTGAGCTGGAGCAGCTACCCACCCATGCCCACGGCCCACGCCTTTGGCGGGATCATTGAGTATTTTGCCGCCCTCTACCGCGGCCGGGTCCTGGGGCTGGACGTAGGCAGTGACAGCGTTACCTTTGTTTCGGCTGAGCCGGAAAAGTTGCGCCTCTTTGTCCGCAGCGACCTGGGCGTGGGCCACCCGGTGGCCAACCTGCTGAATAAAATTGAGCCTACAGCCATCCTTGACTGGTCTATCTCGGAACTCACCCCCGCTCAACTGCGTGATTTTCTCCTGAACAAGGCCCTGCGGCCGCAAACGGTGCCATTGACGGAAGATGAACTGCTGGTCGAACAGGCTGTTGTCCGCCAGGTCATACGTTGCGCGGCCAACGACGCCCTCAAAAGTTGGGGGCTGTCAACGCAAGGTAAACTGCCCCCGTTTAAGCTCCTTTTGCTGCGAGGCAGCGCCCTGACCGGCGTGGCCCGCCTGGGACAGGCGGTGCTGATGGTGCTGGATGCCCTACAGCCAACGGGCATTTTTCCCCTGGCCATAGACCGCCACGGCGTGCTCCCCTCCTTGGGATACCTGGCCCCTTACGATTCGTTGCTGACCGTCCAGGTGTTGGAAGGTGGAGTGCTGGACGACATCGGCTGGGTCATTGCGCCGGTCGGCCGGGCGCAGCCTGGCCAGGCGGTGATGAACGTGCGTGTTGATTCGCCGAGTTTGGGCGTATTGGAGATAGATGTGGCTTACGGTACGCTGGAAGTGTTGCCCCTGGCGCCGGGCCAGACGGCCGAGCTAACGCTGAAGCCGACGCGCCGCTTTGACCTGGGCTACGGCCCCGGCCAGGGCCGCAAAATTAAAATTCACGGGGGCGCCGTCGGCCTGGTGATTGATGCCCGCGGCCGGCCGCTGGAGTTACCCCGGGATGCAGAGACCCGGCGTAACCTGCTGCGCCAGTGGTTATTGTATGTAGGTGGCTAAGGATTAAAGGTCTGATGGAGCTTTATTCGACGACAGTTACCAATATTAAGCCGCTGACGAAGATTCGCCGGGAACGTGTGTTGCCGGAACAGGGAGAGGTGGTGGTCCGTGTTGGCCAGGACGTCAGCCCGGTACAGGTGGTGGCTCGCGTGACCCAGAATACCGGTTTTCACATTTTACGGGCCAGCGAGGTCTTGGGTGTCCGGCCGGACCAGTTGGAAAAGTACTTGCTGGTGGAAGAGGGGGCGGCCGTGCAGCGTGGTATGCCCTTGATGCGCAAACCGAGGCGTTTCGGCCGGGGCAAACGGTATGCCTGCCCGGTAGATGGCGTGTTGTACCAGATTCGGAATGGCTTTCTCATTTTGCAGCAAACGCCGGAGTTGTTTGAGCTGCGGGCCATGATGCACGGCCGGGTGGCGGCGTTGATCCCTAATCGGGGTGTGGCCCTGGAAGCGAACGGGACGCTGATCCAGGCCCTGTGGGACTCCGGCAAAGAGGGCGTGGGTAAAGTGAAGGTGGCGGTGGAGACGTCCGCGGATGCCCTAGACGACGCCCAACTGGGCGCCGACGTACGAGGGCTCGTGGTTGTGGCCGGCCGGGTCAAGAACGTAGAAGTGTTACACAAGTTGGAAGAAGGCGGGGTCCGGGGGGTGGTAGTCGGCAGTATTTCGGCCGATTTGTGCCAGGCCACCGGCCGCTTTTCTTTCCCCGTGATAGTTACGGACGCCATTGGCACGCAGCCCATGGCCGAACCCGTTTTCCAGCTTTTGCTACAGTCGGAAGGCCGGGAAGCCTCGTTGTTTGCGACCCGCACCGACCAGCGGCGCGGCCGGCCGGAGATCATCATTCCCCTGCCAACCGCTCACAGCCAGGACCAGCCAACCAGTGGTGGCGAACCTCTGGCAGTGGGCAAAAAGGTGCGCGTTTTGCGCGCTGGCAGTGGCCCGCACATTGGCAAGGTGGTCGCCGTTCACACTCAGCCCCGGCACACGCCGTTAGGCGCCCTCCTGATGGGCGCCGACGTAGAGCTGGCCAACGGCGAGGTCGTCTTCGTGCCCTATACTAACCTGGACTTGCTTGTGTAGGGCTGAGGATGGCCGGCCACTGAACAAAACTAAGTCAGGAGGCGATTATGTCGGAAGAGTTTTCAGATGAATTCATCATTGAAGAAGAGGAGGGAGGGTCAAATCGTACCTTTCTCATAGCGGTCGGTGCGCTGGCTCTCCTGCTCGTCCTCATCCTGGTGTGTATCCTGGCCCTTGTTCTGCGAGGCCGCGGTGGTGAGTCGGACGCCGCAGCGACTATCGTGGCCCAGAATATGACCACGGAAGCGGAAAACATTAAGGTGACGCAGACCATTGCCATGATGCAGACGATGGACGCCTGGACAGACACGCCGACCAGCACCAATACGCCGGCGCCCACCAACACGCCGACGGCCACGCCGACTCGGACGCCGACCGGCACCCCGGTGGTACAGCAGCCAGGCGGCACCGCCGACGGGACGACTACGGTGACGGTGACGCCTAATATTGCCGGCACGAGCATCTTCGGCCCTGGTGGCGGAACTTTTAACACGCCGACGCCCATTGGCGGTGTGGCCGGCGCAGGCGCGGGCACGGGCGACGGTGCGTTGCCCCAGACGGGTATCGGCGTAGCCGGTATCGTGGCCGCGGCCCTGGGATTGCTGGCGCTGCTGGTGGTGGCGCGCCGCCTGCGCTCGGGGACGTAACTTTTCCGGCCGGCTAAGGGCCTGGCTCCCGAGGTTAGTTGCCAGCGCCTGGGGTTATTATTCTCAGGGATGTTACATGAGAGGACGGCCGCTCCTGGCAGCGGCCGTTTTTATTGCTAACTCGTACCCAGACGCTTCCCTATGCTATAATGTAGCCGGAGTTCAATCGAGGGCTGAATCCATGAAGGACGCGGCAGTTATTCTTTTGGTGGAAGATGACCAATCGCTACTGGACGGCATTTCTGATCTGCTGGAAGTGGCTGACATTGGTTATGACGTAACCGTGCTGACAGCCAGCAACGGCAAGGTTGGCCTGGAGATGATGGCTGAACGTATGCCGGACTTGATTATTTCCGACATCATGATGCCGCACATGGACGGCTTTCAACTTCTACAGCACGTCCGGCAGAACCCGGCCTGGCTGCACATTCCCATGATTTTCTTGTCAGCTCGGGGAACCAAACGGGACATCCTGGAAGGGCGGTTGATTGGCGCTGAACTATACATTACCAAACCCTTTGACAACGACGAGTTGCTAGATCTGGTGAAAAGCCAGTTGGACCGGGCCTTTGAATTGCAGCAGGATCGCCGGCGGCGCCTGGATTCCTTACAGCGGAGCATTATTCAATTGCTCAACCACGAGTTCAGGACTCCTCTTACTTACGTGACGGCCTACTATGAGATGCTGGCCGAGAGCCTGCAAAATGAAAACATCGGCAATTTGCAGGAGTACCTGCGCGGTATCCAGGTCGGCGCAGTCCGCCTGACCCGCCTGGTAGAAGACTTTATTGCCGTCATTGAGATCCGGACGGGGGAAGCCAGGCTTCATTTTGAACAACGGGCGCGGCCGATTGAGGATTTAAGCCTCTTGGTACAAGAGGTCGGCCGGGCCTGGCGCCAGGCCCGGCCGGAGTGCGACGTCGAGTGCCGTGTACCGGCCGCTCTGCCGGCTATCTACGGCGACCGGGAAAGCCTGGTCAACATATTGGACCGCCTGATGGATAACGGTGTGAAGTTTAGCCAGAGTAAACGCAACCACCAGCCTCACATTGAGCTGGTCGCCGAAGGGCGCAACGGTGAGGTCTGGATCTCCGTAAAGGATAACGGTGTTGGCTTTCCCATGCACGCCCGCCAACAACTTTTTGAGTTGTTTTACCAGCATAACCGGGCCGAGATGGAACAACAAGGTTCCGGCTCCGGGCTGACTATTGTCAAGGGATTGGTAGAGATTCACGACGGCCGGATTGAGATTGAGAGCGAAGAAGACGTGGGCAGCGCCTTTACCGTAGTGTTACCTGTTTATAAGCCTGGCTGGGGGCAGGGGATAGCGGCCGGCGGCCGGACTGCCAGGAAACAGGCGACCGTGCTGCTGGTGGAAGATGAATGGTACTTGTTGGAAGGGCTGCGGGAGTTGCTGGAGATTTATGACGGGGAGTACGAATTGCACGTCATAACGGCCGGCGACGGGTTGGAGGGGCTGGCAATGTTGGCCAGGCACCAGCCGGACCTGATTATCTCGGATATCATGATGCCTCGCCTGGACGGGTACGACTTCCTGGCCGAGGTGCGCCAGAACCCGGCCTGGTTGCAAATACCATTTATCTTTTTGACGGCTAAAGGGGAACGCCAGGACGAGGTGCGCGGCCGGCGTAGTGGCGCGGAGGAATATATTACCAAACCCTATGACAGTGATGAGTTGCTACACCTGGTCAATCTGCAATTGAGCCGCCACTTTCAGCGGCAGGGCATCATGTATCAGAACTTCGAGGAATTAAAGCGTGGTATCCTGGAATTATTGCGGCCTGATTTCCGCCTGCCGCTGACTTCAGTGGCCAGTTATTCACAAAAACTGTCGGCCGACCTGGAAAAGGCCCAGACCGACGAGGACTTAAAGGATTCTTTGCGGGGCATCCAGGCCAGCAGCAGTCGGCTGACGCGCCTGGTCGAAGATTTCATCTTCCTGGCTGAGATGCGGGCTGGCGAGGTGATTTCGTCGTTTGAACTGCGGGCGCAGCCTACCGACCCGGCCGCCGTGCTGCTGGACGTAGCCGTCGCCAGCCAGGGACGGGCCGAACGGGCCAATGCCCGTGTCGAGGTTCAATTGCCGCAGGGTTCGCCCCTGGTGCTGATGGATTATGAGCGGCTGAGAAAGTGCCTGGTGCGCGTCGTGGAGACATTGCTCACCCTGTGCAGCGAGAACAGCCCGTCTACGATTTACCTCGGACTGGAACAGGTAGACGATATGGCTTCATTATCGGCCCGTTGCGAGGGCCTGGGCTTTGCTCCAGAGGCGGCCGGCCGGATGAACGAGTTGTTTGCCCTGCCGGAACTGAGCCCAAGCCTGGACGTAAGTGGCTTCGATCCAGCCCTGGTGATTGTCAAAGGGATTGTGGACTTGCACGGGGGCCAGGTAAGATTGGAAAATAACTCGGCCAGTGGCTGCGAATTGGTTATTCGCCTGCCCCTCTATCGGCCGGAGCCGGCCGCCGGTTAACGCTAGAGCAAGGGCTGGAGGCAAAATCGAGTAACCGGTGTTCTAGCTCTAGCTCAATACGCACGTAGATTTGTAAGAAGGAGACACTTTGAGATGGCATCTTTGTTAGAAAAGGCTCAAACACTAATTTCTGCTAACCTGCACGACATGGTAGACCGGGCGCTACAGGCCAATTCCGTGGCCGTCATGAAGCAGTACATCCGGGATGCCGAGAACAACCTGGACGCGCTGGAGGATGCGCAGGCTACTGTTGGCGGCGAGGTGAAAACCCTGGAGCGTAAATACAATGATTACAAGAAAAAGGCCGACCAACTTGACCGCAACATAGACGCCCTCATTATGCAGGGCAAAACGGACCTGGCCCGTGCGGCCCAGGTGGAGCTAAATTCCACCCGCCGGCTGCAGGAGCAGTATCACGAGCAGTGGGTGCGCCAGCAGCGCGAGTACGAGTCCTTGCAAAACGCCCGGCTCAAGCTAGAAGCCAAGCTCGACGTGATCAAGCAAGAACAAAAAGAGCTGGAAGCGCTCATGGAACTGGCTAAGTCGAAAGAAATGACCGTCAAGGCAATTAAGAGCCTGGACGACCTGGTTGGTGTGGGCGACAGCGACATTGCCCGGCTTGGGGAATCTATTCGCGGCCGCCTGGACAAGGCCACTGCTTACAGCGAGATGTACGCCAGCCGGCTGGATACCCAGATGGACGATGCGCTCGGCCGGGCCGAAATAGATTTGCAACTGGACGAGCGCAAGCGGCGCCTGGGCCTGGCCGACACTGAGCCGGCCGAGGAAGAGTCGAAAAGCGCCGGTGAAATGAGCAGCACCGAGAGCTAGAGCAGGTGACTGTCACTTGTGGAAGTGACAGTCACCTCTGGTCACATCTATGGAGGCGAACGACTGGCTGCGCCAGGGTATTGCCGCAGCCAAGAACGGCGACAAGTCCACGGCTCGCGAGCTGCTTTTGCAGGTGGTGGAAGCGGACGAAAACAACGAACAGGCCTGGCTGTGGCTGAGCGGCGTGGTAGAAACAGACGAAGACCGCCGCATTTGCCTGGAGAATGTCCTGGCCCTCAACCCGGCCAATGCCGCCGCCGGCCACGGCCTGGCCCGGCTGGCGGCCGCCTCAGCCCAGGCAGAACAGCCAGGGATGACCCCTATATCTGCGGGGAGCGTCGTTCGGCGTGAAGTGGCGCCTGTTTCGCCGGCCGCGGCTGTTCTGTACCCGGAGCGGCAGGTCAAGGAGTGGCAGTGGACCGACGACGTGCCCTTGCAGCATTTGCCCGGCGTTGGTTTTCAAAGTACCTCCGGCTATGACGACATCTGGGAGAAGGAAACGGAGATTTGCGCTTTTTGCGCCCAGGAGTTGGCCTACGACGACACTCGCTGCCCACGCTGCAAACGCCCACTCCAGGTGTCCGATTTTCGCTACGCCATTCCCACGGCTGAACTGTACATTTACTTTGTATTGCTGCTGGGAACCGGCTTTTTCTTTTTCATTCAGGTATTGACAGACGTAATTCTGGAGGAGCCGGCCCCGGAACTGGTCGTCCACGGCCTCATTTTTGCCGGCCTCTCTTTTCTGGCCGGGGGTGTTTACTTCCGCCAGTTTTGGGCTTACGTCGCCAGCATTGTCGGCCTGCTGCTGGTGGTAGCGATTATCTCATTGACCTGGGTCACCGGCACGACGGTGACGGAAATCATCCGGGATCTTTCCGGCGAGGAGTACGTCATGGCCCTGGCTGCCAGTCCGTACCTGGTCCTGGGCGCGCCGCTGTTGGAATGTCTCCGGCCGCTCCAGGTGTTAGCCGTGGTCCTGGCTCTTTTCTACGGCGTCTTTAAGGCTGGGCCGGATTTTGAGCGCATGCGGATGCGGCGTATTGCCGTCGTGGAAAGGCGCCTGAAGGACGCCACGCACTTTTATTCGGCCGGAGCAGCTTACGCCGGGCAGGAAATGTGGGCCAGCGCCGTATTGCACTTTCAGCGGGCTGCCGCCCACGAACCCAACCGGCCGTATTACCAGCGTGCCCTGGGCCAGGCCTACGCCCGCCTGGGTTTTTACCAGCGCGCCCTGGACGCCCTGGAATCGGCGCTGCGCATTTCTACCAACCCTGAATCCAGAGCTGAATTGGAACAGCTAATCGCCGAAGTCAAACAGGCGCAGCAACAACAGGAAACGCAAACGTCCTAATGGCTGATCAAGAGAAACAACCCCTGGAAAAACGCGTCCAACAGGCCATTTTGCAGAATGCTTTCTTTCGTTGGGAAAGCGCGGTGGTCATTTCTCTTACCCTGTTGTTAACCGTCTTTGCCGAATATATCCCCTTAAACGTTCCAGCCTGGGTCTGGTTTTTAGGCGGGTTAGTATCTGAAGCAGCTATTGTTTACAGCAGCCTGACCGACCCGGAGGCCGGCCGGAAAGTGGTGGCCGAGATGCTGCGGGATGAGTTTCAGCCGGAGCGGTTGCACGATAAACAGTTGCAGCAACAAGTCCAGGAAGCGTTCGACTATCGTAGCCGGATCACCGCTGCCATCCGGGAGCGGCGTGACTCGGTCCTGAAGGACAGCCTCAGCGAAACGGCCGGCCAGATAGATGAGTGGTTGGAGAGTATTTACAACCTGGCCCGGCGGCTGGATCGTTACCGGCAGGAGAAGGAAGTTCTGGAACGGGATAAGCGGCGGGCGCTAGAGCGGAGCCGCCAGTTGGAAACGAGGTTGCCGGCGGAAAAAGACCCGGCCGTGCGCGGCCAGATTGAGGAAACGCTTGAGAATTTGCGCCGCCAGATGCAGACCATTGACACGCTGGAAAATACGATGGAGCGCGCCCAACTGCAACTGGAGACTACCCTCTCCTCTCTGGGGACCATCTATTCCCAGACTATGCTGGCCGGGGCCAAGGACATTGACAGCGCTCGAGCCAAGCGGCTACGGCAAGAGATCGCCGAGGAGGTTCAGGAGTTGGACAACGTCCTGGTGGCCATGGACGAGGTTTACGCCGGCAGCGGAGCGGCCTGACATTGGCCGCCCAAACCCCGCAGCTCTCGAAGACCGGCGGGGTTTTCGCCATGTTTGTCAAAATCCCCGGCCTTTGATAACATCACCCCCTCGCAATAGTTCTAGATTATCAGGAGATCGTAAATCAGCTATGAAAGTGCTGTTGAAGGAAGATGTTTATAACCTGGGTTACGCTGGAGACTTGGTAGACGTGGCCGACGGTTACGGCCGCAACTATTTGCTCCCGCGCAACCTGGCCGTGAAAGCGACGCCCGGCGTGTTAAAGGAGGCCCAGGCCTGGCGCGACCGGGCGGCGGCGCGCCGCGCCCAAATGCGTAATGAACACCAGGCGCTGGCCGGGCGGATTAGCGCTGCCCGGTTAGTCTTTCACCGCCGGGCGGGCGAGAAGGGCAAACTGTATGGCTCTATCACCCACGGCGATATTGCCGACGAACTGAACAAGGTCTTGGGAATTACCATTGACCGCCGCAGCGTGCTGGGCGAACCGCTGCGCCAGCTCGGCGAACACCGCGTCGTCATTCGCCTCAGCCCGGACGTTCAGCCGCAGGTCGTCGTTCACGTTTACGCCGAAGGCGCAAGCGCCCTGGCTACCCCGGCCGCCGCCGAGATGGAAGCGACCGAAGAGATGCCGGCCGAAGAAATACTGTTAGAAGAAGAACTGCCGGCCGAAGAGGAAGAAGTCGTCGTCGAGGAATAGGCTCTCGTGGACGAACTAGGTACAATCCTCCGAGAAGCGCGCGAGGCCAGAGGGCTGACATTGGCCGAAGCCCAGGATGCAACGCGGATTAGCGCCAGATTCCTGGAAGCCCTGGAAAAGACGCAATATGAAGCGCTGCCAACGCCGGTTCACGTGCGCGGTTACCTGCGGAATTATGCCCGTTTCCTGGGCCTGGACCCTAAGCCGCTCCTGGAACGGTACGAGTTTAGCAAAGGACGCCGTTCCTCTCCGGTCTACAACCATACCAATGGAGATATTTCTCCGGACACGCCTATCCCGCCCCGTGATGACCAGCCGTTCTTTAGCCCGGTCAACCTGGAGATACCTGGCGGCCGGCGTGAGGGGGGCTCGATCCAACGCCTGTTTATCATTGTCGCCCTGCTGATTACCTTGGGGCTAATTGCCAACCGGTTTATCCCCCTGCTGACCGGCCGGGGAGACGGCACAGAAGCGTTGACCACCGGGATTAACGATACCGTCAACCAGATTATCAACAACGGTGGGGAGCAAGACGGCCAGGGATCCGAGCCGGCCGCCGGCGACGCAGAAGACGAAGCGCCGCCTAACACCGAGCCAATTACAGCTACCAACCGTAACGCCCCCATCCAGATACCGACGGCGACCGCAACCCGGCCGGCCTTGCCGGCGACCCTGGAGGTCATTAACCTTCGTCTGGAGATTACCGAGCGCACCTGGGTCCAGGTGACCATAGACGGGGAAATGGTCTACGAAGGCCAGGCGGTCAAGGACGACCTTTTGGAGTGGGAGGCGGCGCAGGAAGCCAAGGTGCTGACCGGCAACGCCGCCGGTGTGTTTGTCACAATTAATGAGATCCAGTTAGGCAGGCTGGGCGGCCGGGGGGAGGTCGTCGAAGAAACCTGGACGACAACGGGTAATTCATAACTTTGAAGAGTGCCAGGCACTTGGCGACCTTGAGCCATACCTGGCCGGCCGTAAAGTGCCTGGCCCTTGTCCTATGAGCAAACACCAACTAAAGAAACAATTCTACCTTTTAAGCCTGGGCTGTAGTAAGAACACCGTTGACTCGGAGAGCATGGCCACGCTGCTGAACCGGGCCGGCTTTAACGGCGCGACCGTGCCGGAGGAGGCCGCTGTGTTGATCGTCAATACCTGTGGCTTCATCCAGTCAGCCCGTGACGAGTCTATCAACGCGCTGCGCGAGCTGGCCGCCGCCAAGCGGCCGGACCAATTGTTGGTTGCCGCCGGCTGTATGTCGCAGCGGTATGGGCCGGCCCTGGCCCAGGAAGTGCCCGGTCTGGACGGCGTGATTGGCACGCGCCGCTGGATGGACATTGTGCCTTTCGTTCGCCAGTTGCGCCGGCGCAAATACCCGGAACCGCTCTACCATTTGCCAGACGAAGCCACGACCGTCGGCCGGGACGAACGCAACGTGCTGCGCGTGGCCGTCCAGGGGGCCAGCGCCTATTTGAAGATTTCTGACGGCTGCCGCCGGCCCTGCGCCTTTTGCGCCATTCCCCAGATCAAGGGCACGCTGGTCAGCCGGCCGGTGGAACGCATCCTGGCTGAAGCGCAGCAGCTTCAGGAGGCCGGCGTTCAGGAGATTATTATCATCTCCCAGGACTCGACCGACTACGGCCACGACCTGGGGCTGAAAAACGGGCTGAGCGCCTTGTTGAACGAGCTGGTAGCCGCCGTGCCGGAGGTGCCCTGGTTCCGGATCATGTACGCCTATCCCGGTTACGTGACCGACGCCCTGATTGAAACGATGGCCCGCCACCCCCAGGTGCTGCCTTACCTGGATATTCCTTTGCAGCATGGCCACCGGGAAACGTTGAAGCGGATGCGCCGGCCGGCCAACGTTGAGTGGGTCTATCAGACGATTGAGAAATTACGGGCAGCCATGCCCGATATGGCCATCCGCACCACCTTCATCGTTGGCTACCCGGGGGAAACAGACGAGGAGTTTGAAGGATTGAAGCAATTCGTCCGCGACCTGCGCTTTGACCGGGTAGGCGTCTTCACCTACTCTTTCGAGGCTTCCACTCCGTCGGCCACCGTTTCCTGGCAGGTGCCGGAAGAAGTCAAAGAGGCGCGGCGCGACGAGCTGATGGCCGTTCAGCAGCAAATCTCGCTGGAAAAGAACCAGGCCCAGGTCGGCCGGACGCTGCCTGTGCTGGTCGAGGGGTATGGCGACGGCTTGAGCGTCGGCCGCAGCTACCGTGATGCGCCGGAAATAGACGGGCTGGTCATTATCCCCGGCGAGCTGCCGGTCGGCGAGCTGGTCCCGGTGCGTATTGACGGAGCCATGGCCTACGATTTGACTGGCTACCCGGCCGGCATTTCACCAGAGCAGGCTGGTTTGCCGCCCTTCAACGTTGTGATGAGGTAATTAAATTACCCAATTACCCCTATAATCCCTCCATGTTAAACTCTCGTTTTGAGTGGACGATTTTACTGTTGGTCCTGGCCCTGCTCGGCGGGGCCTGGATTGTCTATTCGCAGGAGCCGGTGGTGGATGCGGCCGCCACAGCCGGGGTGTCCGAAGCGCCCCTGGCCGGCTACCTGGCCCCTGACTTTACCCTGAACACAATCGTTGGCGAAACGGTTACGCTGGCTGATTTCCAGGGCCGGCCGGTCATTTTGAACTTTTGGGCCACCTGGTGCCCGCCTTGCCGGGCCGAGATCCCCCACTTTCAGGAAGCCAGTGTCAAGTATAACGGCCAGGTGGCCATTCTGGGCATAGACCAGGGCGAACCGGCCAATCTGGTCTCCGACTTTGCCGCCGGCTTTAACATCACTTACCCTTTGCTGCTGGACCCGGACAACACCGCCAACCGGCTCTACAACGTCCAGGCCCTACCGACGACCTACTTTATTGACCGGCAGGGCCTTGTCCGCGAAGTCTATACCGGCATCCTTAACCAGGCTGTGCTGGAAGACCGGATTGAGCGGCTGTTGAAGGGAGATTAGAGATTGGAGATTATGTAAACTCTTAATCTCTAATCTCCAATCTCCAATCTCCGATTACTCATGTTCCCCACCCTCTCTCTAGGCCCCCTGGTGTTGCCTACAGCCGGGCTGGTGTATATCCTGGGCGCCTGGGTTGCCCTTAGCCTGGTGGAGCGGAGCGCCCGCCGGCTGGCGATAGACTCCGAAGCGGCTTATACCCTCTGTGCCGTGGTCCTGGCGGCCGGTTTTGTGGGAGCCCGCCTGGTGTTTGTGGCTCTGCACTGGCCGGCTTACCAGGACAACCTGCCGGGCATCGTCTGGCCGCTGACCAGCGGCTTTAACGTTTGGGGTGGGCTGCTCTTCGGCCTGACGGCCGGCTTTTTTTATGGCCGGGCCCGCCGGCTGGCCTGGGCGGCGACGCTGGACGCCGTGGCGCCCGGCCTGCTGCTGGCCCTGATGGCGGTCAGCCTGGCCGACTTCCTGGCCGGGCCGGGCTACGGCAAGCCGGCCAGCGTGCCCTGGGCCATTAGCCTGTTCGGCATTCGCCGCCATGCCGTACAACTATACGAGATTGGGGTGGGACTGGCGGCGTTGCTGCTCTGGTGGTGGCTGGCCGGCCGGCGGAGTTTTGCCGGGCAACTGTTTTTGGTGGCTACCGCCGTTTACAGCGGCGGCCGGCTGTTTGTGGACGCTTACCGGGCCAACGCCTGGCTGACCTCGACCGGCTTTCACATGTTACAGATCATTTGCCTGGCCGTTCTGCTGGCCAGCGTCTTTCTTCTCGCGCGCCAGGGTCCTATTGGGCAGGAAGTTAATCGCGAATGACCCCAATGGACTTTTATTAATAATATTCGTGCCATTCGGCCATTCGCGCTATTCGCGATTGCCTTTACCGGACTATCCGTGCTAAACTGGACCAATGCGTGCTAGACAAATTCGACTTGTTGCCATTGGGATTATCATCGTTGCCGGCGTGGTGATCTTCTGGGTGAGCCGGGTTCTTGGCCAGGCAGAAACTTTTCCGCCGATAGCCCTCTGTCCAGGGCCAGATGAATATGGTTACACCTGTGAGCCGGGGGCGGCCTTTCCCTACCTGGACGCCACCATTGATAGCCTGTTGTACGAAGACGACGGTGTGACCATCCTGGATCTGCCGTTTGCCTTTGTTTTTTACGGGACGACCTATACCCAGGTGGCCGCCAGCAGCAATGGCAATCTGCAATTTACCACCCAGACGCCGGCTTTTGACAACCTCTGCCTGAACGAGGCGGCGGCGCCGGAGATGGGCGATATGATTGCCCCCTACTGGGACGATTTGAACCTGACTGCCGTCGGCTTTTTGCGATACGACACGTTTGGCGAGTCTCCGGAGCGTATTTTTGTGATTGAATGGGAAGATGTGCCCCGCTTTGACAGCCCGGAAGATTTGGTCACCTTTGAGGTCCAGCTCTTTGAAGGCAGCAATGACATCGTCTTTGTATACCGCACCGTGAGCACGACCGTGAACGATCGGGGTAGCGGCGCTACTATCGGCCTGCAAAGTGAGGGGCAGGGGCGGGCGTTGCAATATGGCTGCAACCAGTTGGTGCTCAACAATAACAGCGCCATTCACTTCCCCCACCCGTCTGACGGCGAAGCTGAAGACAGCGCCCAACCGGCCGGGCCAGACCTGTCTGCCGGCTTGCAGCCGGACCCGGCCGCCGGCCCGGTAGTCAAAGGGGATGTGGCCCTGCTGCTAGATAGCCTGGCCGGCCGTGGCCAGGAAGCGCTGCCTCAATTGCGCCAGTACTGGTTAAGCCAGTCGCCGCAACGGGACAGCCAGTGGGCCTGGGCCGATCTGACCGGCGATGGTCGCCAGGAGCTGGTCTTCCTCTGGCGGGGGCCGGCCGCCACGCCTACCCTGACGCAACTGGTGATCTTAGCTACCGACAACCAGGCCCAGCTTCGGCTGGCCTACCAGCTTTACCCGCTGGCCCGCCAGGAAGAAATGCGGCAACTCGAACTGTGGTCGGCGACTGACGTGACCGGGGACGGCGCCGCCGACGTGATCCTGCGCGATCCGGCCGGCGGCCGGCTGGTCATCGTCTCGGCCGCCAGCGGGCAGTGGACGCGCTACACCATTGCTGAACTTTGCTCCGGCCACCTCGGCCTGCGGGATGTAAACGGCGATGGAACGCCGGACGTTATCCGCGATGGCTGCCAGAAGAGTCCCAGAGTGATAACAAGCTGGAACGGTCATAATTTTGTGAGCCGATGACCTGCAAAACCCCCCGAAGGTTGCCAACCTCCGGGAGGCGAGGCCGGATCTGCCAAACACTTGCATACGGCCGGTGAAAACGGTACTATTCCACGCCTTGAGAGGATAGAGGAGTTCACAACTCATCACTTATTACTTTTTAGGAGAGGTGGAGTAGACATGTTTGAAGTTGGTGGGAATTATGCCAATCGTATGGGTAAATATACCGTGTTGGCCGTTAACCCGCCTCGAATGACCGTTCGCTATGAAAGTGGCGAGGTAACCGAATTAAACATCGGTATTCAGCAGCGCATCTGGGAGAATATCGTCGCTGAGGAGGAAGCCAGGACGTTAAGCCGCTCGGCCCGCGCGGCGCGGCGTGGCATGGGGGCGGATACGCGGTTCTTTATTAAGCCGATGAGCCTGCTGGCGGCCGAGGAGTTGACTTTTCCCGGCTGGCAGGAGCGTATTGCCGCTTCCAATACGTCGTCTCAAGAAATCCGGCCGGGCGACCGGCTGATCTACTACGCCGTCGAAGCCCAGGTTTTTTTTGCCGTGGCGACTATCACCGGCGGCTCCTACGAATCCGTCACCCGGGACGGCAAGCAGACCGAGGAAGAAGTCCGTTTTTTCCCAGTGGACCTGGACGCCTATGCCCAGAACCTGGAGAAAGCAGTCTCCCTGGATTCGGTGGAGCTGGAGAGCCAGCCGAATGTCCGCGATTTATTGAACCAATCCGACACCTACATTCCTATCAGCGAAGACGACTTTGAATTGCTGGCCGAACTCCTGACGGAGGTGGCTGAGGAGGACGAGGAGGAGGAAGAAGAGGAAGAGGAAGAGTACGAGGATTAAGAGCGCCGATGACCCAACAATACATTCTCGTCTGCGTGGCCTGGCCCTACGCCAACGCCGACATCCACCAGGGCAACGTAACGGGCTCTTATTTACCGGCCGACATTTACGCTCGTTTCCACCGCTTGCAGGGCAACCAGGTCCTCATGGTCTCTGGTTCCGACAGCCACGGGACGCCGGTCACCGTCAAGGCCGACGCCGAAGGGAAGACGCCGCGAGAGGTATTTCTTTATTATCACCAGCGTTTCCTGGCGCTTTTTCAGCGTCTTGGGCTGACCTACGACCTGTTTACCCACACCGATACCGAAAATCATCATCAGGTCTCCAGGGACCTGTTTTGCGCCTTGCTAGACCACGGCTATCTCTACCGCCAGGTGATGCAGCAGATGTATTCGCCCAAGGCCAGGAGATTTTTGCCGGACCGCTACGTGGAGGGGACCTGCCCCAACTGCGGCTATACCCGGGCCAGGGGAGACCAGTGTGATAACTGCAACACTCTGTTTGAAAATGCCAGTGAGTTGATTAACCCGCGTAGCCGGGTGGACGACAGCCAGTTAGAGCTGCGAGACACGGAGCATTATTTCCTGGATTTGCCCAGGCTGGCCGAAGCTGGCCTGGCCGCCTGGATTCAGGAGGATAAGGAGCACTGGCGGCCGCAGGTCATTAACTTTGCCCGCAACCTGGTGCTGAACGAGGGACTGCGCGGCCGGGCGGTGACCAGAGACCTGGACTGGGGTATTGCCGTCCCGGTCGAAGGCTGGGAAGATAAGGTCCTCTATGTCTGGTTTGAGGCGGTCATTGGCTATCTTTCGGCGGCTATCGAGTGGGCCAAAAACCAGGGCCAGCCCGAAGCCTGGAAGAAGTGGTGGTATGAGCCCCAGGCCCGGACCTACTACTTTATCGGCAAGGACAACATCCCCTTCCACGCCGTCATCTGGCCGGCCGAGCTGTTGGGCGCCGCTCGGCTTTACGAGGCTGATCCTAACCAGCGATTGAACCTGCCGTACGACGTGCCGGCCAACGAGTTTATGAACATGGAAGGGCGCAAAATCAGCGGCAGCCACAACTGGGGCGTGTGGATGTTGGACGCCCTGGAGCGGCACGACCCCGATCCGCTACGCTATTACCTGACAGCCAATATGCCGGAGACGAAGGATAGCGACTGGAGCTGGGAAGGGTACGTGGAGCGGAACAACAACGAATTGGTCGGTAACTGGGGCAACCTGGCCAACCGGGTCTTAAATATGATCCAGCGCACGTTTGACGGCCGGGTTCCCGATCCAGGCGTTTTGACGGCCCAGGACCAGGCTTTGCTGGCGGCTGTAGACGAGGGATTTGCACCCATTGGCGCTCTGTACGACGCCTGCAAGTTCCGGATGGCGCTGCAGGAGATGCTGGCGCTCTCGACCAGGGTCAACCAGTACTTGGAGGAGATGAGTCCCTGGCTGGCTGTTAAAAGCGATAAACCGGCCGCCGGCCGGGCCCTCTATACTGCTCTCCAGGCGATTAACGGGCTGAAAATTCTCTTTGCCCCGGTGCTGCCCTTTACCAGCCAGGCGCTGCACGAGATGCTGGGCGAGCCGGGCCCGTTGTTCGGCCGGCAAATAGTCGAAACGTATCACGAAAGCCGGGGCAGCCACGAGGCCCTGACCTACGACGCCTCGGCCGCCGTGGGGGCCTGGCGGCGAACCGAGATCCCGGCCGGCCGGGCTCTGCCCAAACCTGCGCCGCTATTCAAGAAGTTAGATTCGTCGGTGGTCGAGGAAGAGCTGGCCCGGTTGGGACAAAGACAAGGTGACGGAGAATCGTAGGGCGATTTGCCAGAGCAAAAAGAGTTCGGCTGCCGAACTCCGGTTTTGCCTCGCCCTACACTAGAAAGGAGGAAAGTGATGCCTGTCTGGTTAGTAATTATCTTGCGGATTATTCACATTTTATCCGGGGTGGCCTGGGCAGGGGCAGCATTTACGTTGATCGGTTTTATCGGCCCAACGGTCGGTGCGCTGGGGCCAGACGGCGGCAAATTTATGAGCCGTTTTCTGACCCAGGCCCGTTTCACGACCTACATTGCCTCAGTTTCCGGCCTGACGGTTCTGTCGGGCCTGTTACTGTATTGGAACGCCTCCTTTGGTTTGAGCGGCGAGTGGATGGCCTCAGCCAGCGGGCTGGTCCTGACGGTTGGCGCCCTGGCCGGCCTGGGGGCGATGGGGGTCGGGATTGCCACCGGCCGGGCTTCGGCCGAGATGGTCGCCTTGAGCCAGGCCATGGCCACGGCCGGCGGCCCGCCCAGCCCGGCCCAACTGGCGCAGATGCAAGGAGTGCAACAGCGCCTGAACGGGCTCGGCCGGGTGAATGCGCTGCTGTTGGCGGTGACGATTATTGGCATGGCGACGTTCCAGGTGGTTTAAGAAGTAGTACTGTGTCAATCGTCATTTGATGGTCTGAGGAGTTCGCATCCTCAGATGCGAACGGCGGGCCTAAATTCAGGATTGACAGAGCAGTAGTTGGGTAATTGAGTAATGGCTATGACTGAACCAATCCAATCAGAGCAGGTGAGGGCGTACCTGGACAGCCTGGTGCCGGCCCGGCCGGCGGAAATGCAGGCGATGGAAGCCTACGCCCGGGAGCACAACTTCCCCATTATCGGGCCGGCGGCCGGTTACTTTTGCTACCTGGTGGCCCGGCTGATTGGGGCGCGGCAGATTTTTGAGCTGGGTTCGGGCTACGGCTATTCCACGGCCTGGTTTGCCCGGGCGGTGCAGGAGAATGGCGGTGGTGTGGTCCATCACGTGGTCTGGGACGATAAGCTGTCACAAATGGCCGGCCACCACCTGGCGGCGCTGAGTTACGGCGACATCGTCCAGTATACCATTGGCGAAGCGGTCGAGGCGTTGCGCCAGACCAGCGGCCCCTTTGACCTGATTTTCAACGACATTGACAAGCAAGCCTACCCCCACTCGCTGCCGGTCATTGCCGAGAAGCTCCGGCCGGGTGGCGTGTTGATCATTGACAACATGCTCTGGAGCGGCCGGATCTTTGACAACGCCGACCAGTCCGAGGCCACCCGGGGCGTGCGCGAATTCACCCGCCTGATCACCACCGACCCGGATTGGGTCGCCTCCCTGGTTCCCATCCGGGACGGCCTGATTATCGCCCAGCGGAAATAAGGTGACTGCGGATAGATAATCGCGAATAGCGCGAATGAGCGTACAACGCTTCACGAATGGTGCGAATGAATTAATAAAGTTATTCGCGCCATTCGTCTATTTTTGTCATTCGCGTTTTTCTTTTTCGCCGGCCGGGCGAAATGGGCTAAACTTGGGGTATGGTTGTTGACGTCCATACCCACCGGCCGGCGGTGGTCGCTGGCGTGCGGCAGGTCACGCCCCTGGCACTGATCCTCCTGGCTTTTTTACTGGTTGGCAGCCTTTACGCCGTTTATACCCCCGATTGGCAGGCTCCCGACGAGCCGGCGCACTACAACTACGTCCGCCAGTTGGCTGCCGGCCGCTGGCCGGTAATTGAGCCGGACGATTACGACGAGGCTTATCAACGGGAGGTTATTTCGTCCGGCTTTGCCTCTCAATACACCGTCGAGCCGTTCGAGTACGAGGATTACCAGCCGCCGCTCTATTATCTGTTGCAGACGCCCCTGTTCTGGCTCTTTGACGGGGCGTTGTGGCCGCTGCGCCTTTTGTCGGTGCTGCTGGGAGCTGGGGTGGTGGTCCTGGCTTACGGGGTCGCCGGCCAGCTCTTTCCCGGCCGGCCGTGGCTGGCGCTGACGGTGGCCGCTTTCGTTGCCTTCCTACCCCAGCACGTGGCCATGATGGCGGCCGTCAATAATGACAGCCTGGCCGAGCTGCTGATTGGGGCGATCCTGTTCCTTCTGCTGCGATTGGTTGTCGTGGGAGAGGAGGATTTGACGCAAAGACGCAAAGACGCCAAGGAATTAAGAAAAGGGATAGGAGAGCAATGGTCACTGATTTTTCTAGGCGTTGTGTTGGGGTTGGGTTTTTTAACCAAGGTCACGGTGTATATTATGGTGCCGGTGGTTGGGCTGGGGTTGGCGGGGCGGTATTGGGGGCGGTGGCCGGCGCTGGGGCAGGCCGGGCTGCTGGTCTTTGGCCCGGCCATCTTGCTGGGGCTGCCCTGGTGGGCCAGGAACGCGGCCGTTTACGGCGGGCTGGACGTCCTGGGCATTATCGCCCACAACCAGGTGGTGGTTGGTCAGCCGCGCACGGCTGAGTGGATTGTTCTTTATGGCCCGGCCGGGACACTGGGCCGCTTTCTCCAGACGACATTTCAGAGTTTTTGGGGCCAGTTTGGCTGGATGGGGGTGGTGATGAAGCCCTGGGTTTACCGGCTGTTGCTGCTGTTGAGCCTGGCGGCCGTGGCCGGGCTGGGCTGGGCGCTGGCCCGCCACCGGCCGGCCGGCCAGGCGCGGCTACCTTTCGCCATCCTGGCCAGCACCTTTGCTCTTAGCCTGCTCCTTTACCTAGCCTATAACGCCACCTTCGTCCAACACCAGGGCCGCTACCTCTTCCCGGCCTTGATTCCCATTTCCCTGGGCGTAGCCGCCGGTCTTTCGGCCTGGCTGCGGCCGGCGCTGGCCCGCTGGCCGGCGGTCGCTTACCTGCTGCCGGCCGGCCTGGCCCTGGCCCTGTTTGGCCTGGATTTGTTCGCCCTCTTTCGCTTTATTGTGCCGGCGTTAACTTAAATATCAGGTGTCAAGTGCCAGGTGCCATGTGCCAGGTGAAGAAGTATCAAGTATCAGGTGTCAAGTGTCATGTGAGTTGAAGCTACCTGACAGGGAAACACCTGATACGGAAATACTTGACACTTGACACGGAAACACGTGACACTTTTTCAGGTGAAAGATGAAGCAGATTAGTGTAGAGTGCCGTTTTGCGGCCGATGGGACTTTAGAGGTGCAGCGGATCTACCTGGACGGCCGGTGGCTGGCGGTGGAGCAGGGGCGGCAGTGGGTGGACCAGCTCGGCCGGCACGTGCTGGTCATGCTGCCCGGCAACCAGCCCCGCGAGCTGTTGCTGCGGCCGGATACGATGACCTGGGTGCTGCGGCCGGTTGGCGGCCGGGAGACGCGGGTGGTGTAAGACCAGGCAAAAGAGGTAAAAGAGTTATGCGCGCCGATACAAGCCGGGGAACATTCGAAGACGTCGTCCATAGTACCAGGCCAGACGTTGCGATGATTGCTTATAAGCTCAGGGAGATCATTGTCGAGGTCTACCCAGATGTCTTTGAGGTCCCCCGACCGGCCGAACAGCATGTGGGCTATGGCGTCGGAGCCAGCAAGGCGAACGAGATCTTTGGCTACATCTGCCCCGTGCAGAATTACATCCGCCTGGGGTTCTACTACGGCAGCTCGCTGCCGGACCCTGAGCGGTTGTTAGCCGGCACAGGAAAAAGGTTAAGGCACGTAAAAATATACTCGCTGGCGGAGGCCGAACGGCCGGAAATCCGCCAGCTTCTGGAAGAAGCCATATCAGAGCGGAAAATGGCACTCGGCCTTGAGTGAACCACAGAAACAGTAATGGAAGTGAAGACGTATGAAATCAGAATACGATTTTAGTAAAGGAAAGCGAGGAGCTGTCGTGCGCGTTCCACCCGGTGAAACGCGGATTACGATCCGGCTTGACGATGATATTTTAGCCTGGTTTCGCGCTCAAGTTCACGCGATGGGTGGTGGCAATTATCAAACGTTGATCAATGAGGCCCTCCGCGAGTACATGAAACAGCGCGAAGAGCCGTTGGAAGATATCCTACGGCGTGTCATCCGTGAAGAATTGCAGACCTATAGGTAAGCATGTCCTACATTTCTCGCCACAGCCGGGCCAGCTTGTGGTACTTGACCGACTCGTAGTAGGCCATGTACAGGCTAAGGCGCAGGCCGTGCCGGCCGTCGCGGTAGCCGCCCAGCGTGACGAAACGCCACCAGAAATGGCGTAGGGGCTGGGTGTAGGGAGTGTATGGTTTGGGGCGGACGCCTTGTTGCCGTAAAATGCCGGCGTCGTACTCAGTGTAGGCTCGCTGCTTGGCGTGGAAGTGGGCCGGGTCGCGGTAATTGTAATGAAGTAGGGGGGAGCGCAGGTAGCCAATCTCGCCATCCACCACAGCAATCTCGTGGACCGGCCGCTCGTAGCGGACCCGGCCGTGGCGGAAGAGGCGCAGTTGGTAGTCCGGGAACCAGCCCGCGCCCTGGGTCAGGCGGCCGAAGATGTAGTTGTAGCGGGGAACATACCAGCCCGCTTCCGGGCGGCCGGCCATCACCTCGCGAACTTCGGCGGCCAGCTCCGGCGTGCCCCGCTCGTCGGCGTCCACAAAGAAGACCCAATTGCTTTGCAGGCTGTCCAGGGCGGCGTTGCGCTGCTGGGCGAAATCCCGAAAGTGGGACTGGGCTACCGCGGCCCCGGCGGCGCGAGCCAGGCTGGCCGTCTCGTCGCTGCTGAAGCCGTCAAAGACGACGACGCGGTCAGCCCAGCGCAGGCTTTCAATACAGGCAACCACGTGGGCGGCCTCGTTGAGGGTAATGATGACGGCCGCGAGTTCTACGGAGGTTGTCATGGGGGAGAGGTTTTGACGCAAAGGCGCAAAGGCGCAAAGAATAAATATTTATCCGTGTTAATCCGCGTCCCCCACCTATTGCCAGAGGAGAGCGGCCTCCAGGTAGGCGTGTTGCAGGGCTGTGTTTGCCGCCTGGCGGGCGCGATAGGTGAGAAAGGCCTGGGCCAGCCGGCGGGCCATAGCCAGCTTCAGCCGGCCGTGGTGGCGGCGGTACAACTCGGCCCGGCTGCGCCACAAGTTAATAACCGACTGGGCCGGCACCTGCCGGGTGCTCTCGCCGCCGTAGTGGACGATCTCGGCCCGGGGCACAGTGTAGATGCCCCAGCCGGCCTTGCGAATGCGCCAGCACCAATCTATTTCTTCGCAGTACATGTGGAAGGAAGCGTCAAAGCCGCCGGTAGCCTCGGCCACGTCACGCCGGACGAGCATGGCCGCTCCCAACGGGTGGTCCACGGCGAAAGGCTCGCGGTCCGGCCGGTAATAACGCCGGGGGTAGCGGCCGTTGAGGGGGCTATCGTATAGCCGGTCCGGCGCCGGAATCAGATCAAAGAGTAGTTGGGCCAGGCCGGGGAAACTGAAGGCGCTGTGCTGGAAACGGCCGTCGCGGTAGACCAGCCGCGCCCCGGCCACGCCGGCCTGCGGCCGCTCGTCCAGGCAGGCCACCAGGTGGCCCAGCGCTCCCGGCCGGACCAACGTGTCCGGGTTGAGGAAGAAGAAATAACGCGGCGCCTGACCCCCGGCCGAGGCAGCAGCCCACATGCCCTGGTTGTTGGCCGCACCAAAGCCCGGGTTGTGGTCATTGACCAGCAGGTGGGTGTGGGGGAAGAGATTGCGCAGCAGAGCCTGGGTGTCGTCCGTGGAGGCGTTGTCCACCACCCACACTTCGCCCGCCAGCCGGGAGTATTCCAGGTCGGCGTAGAGCGACCGGAGGCAATCGGCCAGGTAATCTCGAACGTTCCAACTGACGGTAATAATAGCCAGGTCTAACATAGCTTAACGATGAATATCGCCAACCTCTGGGAGGTTTTCCACCAGGAAACGAAACGGGTCATAAAAGGTCTCTTCTACCGGCTGGAGCCCCACCCAGTTGTAAAAATCGCTGGAGCATAGCGACTGGCGGCAGGCCTCGGAGGTGACATAGATAGCCAGGGCTGCCATGATCTGCCGGGCCAGCCCCAGGGGAAAATCAGCTCCAAAGGTTACGGGGTCGTTGGGAATTTGCTGGGTGAGGGCCAGGATCTCGGTTGTGGAAAAAATGTCCGGGGCCGTGTCGAAGACGGCCGCCCGGGCGTCCCGGATGCGGTAGCCGCCAAATTCCGGCCCCTGGCCGACAACAGTGTAACCTAAGGGGCTGCGTTGCACTCGTAGCCCCAACAAGCGCCACAATTCGGGATCGTCCACGCCATAGCGCCATTCCGTTTCCTCGTAGGGCATGAGCGGCGGCCGGAAGGTGGCCGTAATAAAATCTACCTCACCGTTGTACAGCGCCAGCACGGCCGCGCTGTCGCTGCCCAGCTCGACGATCTCCCCCGTCTCTACACCGGCCTCGGCCAGCATAGCCCGGGGGAAAAGGCTGGTGGCCAGGTCAGCCTGGTCGGGCACCCCCCACCGCTTCCCGGCCAGATCCTCCAGGCTGTGCAGACCACTGTTGCGGCCGACGACGATCATGGCGGCGTGCCAGGGCAGGCCATCCTGAATGGCGGCCTGGCCGATTTGCGCCCCACAGCGCTCGCCGGCCAGGACGTACCACAAGGCCGGCAGAAAGGCCACCGTGTCGGCCGGATTGTCACACAGAGCGTCAAGCGTTTCGGCCGGGGTGGTAGGGGCCAGAACCTGGTAGCGTAGCCCGGTGGCTTCGGCCAGACTCTCGGCCAGGGCTTCGCCGCGAACGGCCGTTACCGTCCCGTCAACGACCGGGGCGAACAACAGGCCAATAGGGCGCTCGGCCGTCCCCGGCCGGGGGGCAGCGGCCGTCACCACGACCGCTTCAAGGGGTGCGGCCGGCATGGTCGCCACAGGCAGCGCCACCACCCGGGTACGGACCACCTCACGGGTGACCTCGACGACAGTCGCTTCGCTTGTGACTTCGACGATTTCTACTTGAGGCTGGCAGGCCATTAACAGCAAAGGTAATAGCCATAACACACCTGGCAGCCGGCGCACACGCCACTTGTTCATACAACCATACAATGATATGCCCTTGCCTCTAGGGTCTCAAATGATTCTTATCTATTCCTAAAACTGGAGGAATTAGATGATCCGGCTCCGCACCTTCGAGCTGACGTAATCCAGGGCGGACACGACAACGGCAATGGCCAGCATCATGACGCTGGCCTCCCGGTACTGCAACCGGGTGATGTGCTGGTTGAGGACCAGGCCAATGCCGCCACCGCCGATAAAGCCAATGATAGTGGCCATGCGCACGTTAATGTCCCAGCGGTAGAGCGTGAAAGCAATGTAAGGCGGGACGATCTGGGGAATGACGGCGTAGGCGATCGTTTGCAGACGATTAGCCCCGGTTGCCGTGATCGCCTCGACCGGGCCTTCGGCGATACCCTCAATCTGTTCGGAAAAGAGCTTGCCCAGGGCGGCAATAGAGTGCAACGTCAGGGCCATGACGCCGGCAAAAGGTCCCAGGCTGACCCAGATGACAAAGACGATGCCCATAATGAGCGGCTCGATAGAGCGGAGGATGTTGAGCACGCTGCGGGAGAGGGTGTAAATAAACAGCCCGATGGGGAACGGCCGCTTGGGAGCAATGACCAGGCCAATCACCCCGGCCGCCGCCCCACCGATGAGGGCCGGCCGGGTGGTCCAGTTTTCGGGGGTGTCAAACTGGTAAAGCCAGTTGAGAGCCAGGCCAACGCCGTAAATGAGCACGGCCGTGCCCAGGAAGGCCAGCCCGGCCGTTAATAGCCGTACCGGCAGGCCGGAGAGACTCAGGACCGCCTCTTGAGCGTAACGACTGGCAAAGGAGGCAGCCAGCACCGCCCCCAACAGCGCCATCAACGCCGGCAACATCAGGCGCAGCGAATCGGCCAGGACGAAGACAAAATTGCCCAGGAAACCGGCCGGTCCCAGGGCGTTTTCCAGCCAGGCCCCGGCCGCCAGCCCCAGGTGGGCCAGCAGGCCTAGTCCGAACAGGGCCAACAGCAGCGCGGCCAGGCCCCGGACCAGCGAGAGGGTCATCAGGCCAGATGACCGCCGGCCGTCAATCAACACCGGCGGCCCCAGCCGCAGCGCCGCCCAAAGGAGGCCGGCCGCCAGGGCAAAAGCGCCCAGCCCGACCACCGCTTGTTCGCTGGTCTGGGCCGAGAGGGTGACCATTTGCCGGGCCAACCAACCGACTAACCAGCCGCCGGCCGGCAAGGCCACCAGGGCGGCCATGACCCCGGCCAGCGGCGCGCTGACGCCGGCCATCAGGTTGCGGGCTGCCAGGAAAGAAACAGGCACGGCCAGGATGGTGCCGATAGTTGAAGCCATCAGGGCCATCAAGATCGTTTCGACGATCCCGTCCAGGGTAATCTCGGTCGTCTCGCTCAAGGCCAGCCGGCCGGTCTCCGCGTCCCTGGTAAAGATGGCCGGGTCGGCCAGCAGCCGCACCACCCGTAAAAAGCCCGCCTGCCGGCCAGGCTCAAGGGGTGTTTCCAGGTCAATTTCTGTGGCCTGAACGGCGAAGGCGTAGACCAAAAAGAGGGCCACGAAAATGACGAAAGTCCGCAAGGCATGCATCCCCGGGCTGAGGTTGTTGGACTGCTTTGGCTTTGTCTGTTCGAGAGTCGTTTCGGCCATCATCCATTCCAGACCCCGCAGGTTGGGGCACAAAGTGCCCTTAGAAACCTGCGGGGTCTCACTTCTAAATAACCCGGCGGCGAATTCGTGAGCTGACGTAGTCCAGGGTAACGACGACGACGGCAATGGCCATAATCATCACGCTGACCTCCTGGTACAGGGTCAGGTTAACACTGCGGTTGATAATCAGGCCAATGCCGCCGCCGCCGACCAAACCAATGATCGTGGACAAACGAACGTTAATGTCCCAACGGTAAAAAATAAAAGCCAGATAGTGGGGTACGACCTGGGGAATGACGGCAAAGACGATCGTTTGCAGCCGGTTAGCCCCGGTGGCCGTCACTGCTTCCAGCGGCCCTTCGGCAATATTTTCCACCTGCTCGGAGAATAGTTTGCCCAGGTCGGCAACCGAATTGAGCGTCAGGGCCAGAATGCCGGCGAAGGGGCCGATGCCAACCCAGGCGACGAAGACAAAGCCCATCATGACTGGCTCAATGGAACGCAAAGCGTTAAGCAAGCCCCGGGTGAGGGTGTAGATAATTGTACCGATAGGGAACGGCTGTTTGGGGGTGGCGCGCAGCGACAGGAGCGCAACCAGTAGCCCGCCGGCGGCTGCCGGCAAGGCTATAACGGCTAATAGCCCGGAAAACTCCTGCGGCAGCCGCCGGCACAGGCCAAAGAAGCAGAGCCAGTTCAGGGCGTAGACCAGGACGACGATAAACACGGCCGTGCCGGCCGCCGTCAATAGCGCCGTCAGCAGCCGGGCCGGCGCTGCCTTTAACCGAAACAGCGTTTCCTGGACGGCGTTGCTGCTGAAGGAAGCGGCCACCAGGGCAGCGGTAAGGCTCACCAGCAGCGGCAGCGAGATGCGAAGCATATCAAACAGCACCGCAATGAAGTTGCCGACGAAGCCCAGAATGCCCAGGTTGCCTTCCAGCCAGCGGCCGGCGCCCGCCCCCAGATGGCCAAGCAGGGCCAGGACGAAGAAGAAGAGCAGCCCGGCCAGCCCCAGGCGGAGGGTAGACAGGAGGCGCCGCCCGGCCGGTTGGGGATCGTTGGTCAGGACAGGTGGTCCCAGCCGCAGCACCGGCCAGGTGACAGCGGCGGCGACCACCAACGTGCCCAGACCGAGCATGGCCTGGTCGGTCAACTGGCCGGCCAGACCAACCAACCCGGCCGCCAACTGCCAGCCAACCCAACCGCCGGCCACGGCCGCCAGTATGGCGGCCATCAGCGCCGCCAGCGGCGTGCCCACGGTAGTCATCAGATTGCGCGCCGCCAGGAAGGAAATAGGCACCGCCAGGATGGTGCCGATGGTCGAGGCCATCAAGGCCATCAAAATCGTTTCAATGATCCGATCAAAGGTCGTTTTGCTCGTCTCGCTGAAGCCTGTAATCCGGCGCTCCAGGATTTCCACCACGGCCAACCGCTGGGATTCTTCCGTTTCACGGATGTCCGGCAGGGTAAACCGGACGCTGAAATTGCCCTGGGCGTCGGCCCGAAATTCGGCCACGCGGCGGACAGTAGAGGAACCAGGCGGGTACCACTGGACGACCCCTCGGACGTTGGACTGGAAGCCCTGGCCGGTGAGGGTGAGCCTGTCCTGGGTTGTGGAGGCGCAGTTGGGAGAGAGCAGAAGTTGTCGCCCTTCGGCCGTCACCTGTGAGGCTTGCGGCGCCTCTGGGCAGGGCATGCGTAGAGAAACGTTAGTGGTGCGGGGAACTTCTTCGGTCGCGAATAAGTCAGGATGGGCCAGCGTGCGCAGAAGGCCAACCAGATTTTCCTGCCGCCTCGGCTCCAGCGGTTCTTCCAGGTTGATGTCGGTGGCCTGGGTGGCGTAGGCGTACAAAACGACGGCGACGGCCACGATCAGGACAGTCTGCCACACGCTGCGGTTCCGGCTTCTCTTATCTGGTTTTTCAACCATAGTTTCTCTCAGGCTCGTAGTAACCGCTTTAGCGACAAGATATAGCTGAAGCCGTTAACTACAAACCTAGCCGATACGTTCCGCTTCCTGGCCATAAATGTCCCGGAAGCGTTGGTCGTCAATTTCCTCCGGTTTACCGTCAAAGACCAGGCGCCCCTTGTTCAAGGCGATGGCCCGCGTGCTGTACTGCTGGACCAAGTCCAGGAAGTGCAGGCTGCATAGGACGGTAATCCGGTCTTCCTGGTTAATTTGCTGCAGGTGGCGCATGATGCTGTGGGCCAGGGCCGGGTCCAGGCTGGCCACCGGCTCGTCGGCCAGAATCAGCTCCGGTTCCTGCATCAGGGCGCGGGCAATGCCCACCCGCTGCCGCTGGCCGCCGCTCAACTCGTCGGCCCGGTTGCTGGCCTTGTCGCGAATGCCCACCCGCTCCAGGCTGGCGTAGGCGCGCTGCACGTCTTTATCAGGGAAGCGGCCCAGGACGCTGGCAATGGGGTTGACGTAGCCCAGCCGGCCGCTGAGGACGTTGGTCAACACCGGCGAGCGGTCCACCAGGTTAAAATGCTGGAAAATCATGCCGATTTTCCGCCTGGCCCGCCGCAGTTCCTCGCCGGTGACGTGGGAGAGTTGAGCGTCGTTCCACCAGATCTCGCCGGAGGTCGGCTCAATCAGGCGGTTGATGCAGCGCAGCAAGGTACTTTTGCCGGAGCCGCTCAGGCCAATGACGGCCACAAATTGCCCATCAGGCACTTCAAAGCTGACATCGTTCAGGGCCACCGTCCCGTCGTCATACCGTTTGGTGAGATTGTGGATACGGAGCACAATTCTCCTCTTATTCTGGGAACGCGGGCATCTTGCCCGCCTCTGCGGACAGGGTGTCCGCGCTCCTAAAGAGAGAAGCCGGGGGACAAAACGCCCACCCGGCTTCGCGCTTATTCTTTGAGTTAGCCGCCTAAGACATCCTCTTCGGTGATGCCCAGGGCTTCCATAGCTTCCCGGACCGGATCGTAGAAGCTGTCGGTGACCGGCTCCAGGCCCGTCCAGGCGTAGAACTCTTCGGCGCAGATGGACTCGGCACAGGCGTCGGAGGCTGTGAATTCTACCAGGGTATCCACAATTTGCTGGGCCAGGGCCAGCGGGAATTCAGGACCGAAGGAAACGGTGTCGTTGGGGATCCGCTCGGTCAGGGCGATGATCCTGGTTTGTTCAAAGATGTCCGGCGTGGTCTCGATAACCCCGGTGCGGGCGTCCAGGATACGGTAGCCGCCCTGGTCCGGGCCGCCGGCCACGTAGGTTCGGCCGGTCTCGGCATCAAGCACGGCCGGCTCGCCGGCCTCGCGCCAGACTTCCGGATCGTGTACGCCGTAGGTCCACCTGCCCTCGGGCAGGAGCGGCGGGCTGAAGAAGGCGGTGGCAAAGTCCGCTTCGCCATTGTAGACGGCCAGCATGGCCTGGGGATGGCCACCGGTCTCGACAATTTCGCCCGGTTCAATGCCTGCCTGGGTGAGCATAGCCTGCGGGTAGAGATAACCGGAAGTGGAGCCAAAGTCAGGGATAGCCCAGGTCCGGCCGGCCAGGTCTTCCAACGTCTCAATGTCGCTGTCGGCCCGGACGACGAACTGGGCAGCGTACCAGGAAAGACCGAAGCGCACGGCCGCCGCGCCCACGGTCACGCCACAACGCTGGTTGGCCAGGACGTAGCCCTGGGCCGGGATGAAGCCGATGGTGTCGCCCGGTGAAGCGCACATTTCCTCGATGGTGGCGGCGTAGCTGGTGGGTACGCTGACCTCGTACTGCAGGCCGGTAGCCTCTTCCAGGGCGGCAGCCATCACTTCACCGCCGGAGACGATGGCGTCTACTTCCACCGAGGGCACGAACAAGACCTGGATCGGCCGTTCCTCGGAACCCAGCGCCACCTCTTCCACCGGGACTTCCTCGACGACCGTCTCCGTTTCCACGACGACGCGGGTCACTTCCACCTCGACGGGAACCTCGACTTCCTCGACCTGGGTCTCGGTGACGATACGGGTTACTTCGACCTGCTCAGTAGTCGGCTGGCAGGCCACCAGGGCGATGGCCAGGAGCAACAGCCCAACGAGCATCCAGTTGAAGCGTTTCTTAGACATAGATTCTTCTCCTCATTTCTTGAACATGTGGATTTTGTGGCACAAGAGCAGTCAGGTTGC
>JAKEFB010000090.1 GCA_022616275.1 Chloroflexota bacterium | reverse complement strand
TGCCCTTCCGCCCAGGCCGCGGCGAATGCCGCCTCGTCGAGACGGGCCCGCGTCGCGGCCATATACCGCTCATATTCAGCCCGATCGGCCGGGTCGTCAGGAGTGCCGATGGCCGCGCGCAGGGCAGCGGCGGCGCCAAACAACCTGGCCGCCGCTACCGGCCGCCCGGCGTTAGTGGCGCTCCCGGCCAGGCCGACCAGACACATGGAGAGGCCGTACTTGTGACCTAATTCCTGGTAAAGGGCCAGACTCTCCTCGAACAGCGCCACCGCCTGGGGAGCGTCGCCCTGAGACAGCCGGACATAGCCAAGGTTATGCAGAAGGAGGGCCGTCCCTTCGACGTTATCGAGTTCTCGATACAGAGAAAGGCTTTCCGCGTAGCGCCGCGCCGCTTGGGTGTAGTCTCCAATCGTTCGGGCTATTTCCCCCAGGCCATTCAAAGCGCGGGCGAGGGCATCTTTATAGCCAACTTCCTGCGCCAGGCTCAGACTCTCCTCCCAGAACCGGCCGGCCGTTTCATGATCGCCTTGCGCGCCGATAACATTGGCTAAACTTCCGAGGTCCCAGGCCAGCCCCTGGCGATCGCCTAACAGGCGTCGTAGCTCAAGGCCCTCTTCGATAAATAAACGGGCCGCGTCGTAGTCACCCAGCCGCCAGGTTACGCCATAAGCGCTGCTGAGAGCCCTGGCCCGCAATAGGGTTGGCGCGCGTGCGCCTGGCATCTCCAGCAAGCGCACGAGCCAGGCGCGCGCCTCGGCATAATACCCCAGGGGCATCCAGAAGGGATGGAGGGCTACAGCCAGGCGCAAGCCCATTTCTGCCTCGCCGCTGATCAGCGACCATTCCAGAGCGACTCGCAGATTGTCATGTTCTATCTCCAGCCGGCGGTTCCAGGCCGGTTGGGCGGCCGTCCTGAGGTGGGGCTCGGCTTCTTCCGCCAGTCTGAGGAAGAAGGCCAGGTGGGCTGCTTGCGTCTCCTCGGTCTCGCCGGCTTCTTGTAACTTTTCACGGCTGTACTGGCGCACGGGCTCCAGCAGCCGGTACCGCGCCGCGTTGCCGGCCTGGGTGTCCACGACGACCAACGACTTATCCACCAGTTGCGCCAGCAACTCCAGTACGTCACGGCCATACGCCTCGGCCGCTTCTAACGCCCACCCGCCCGCAAACACCGAAAGCCGCCGGAAAAGCGCCCGCTCCGGCCCGGACAACAAATCGTAGCTCCAATCCAGCGCTGCCCGCAAGGTCTGGTGGCGGGGCAGGGCCGTGCGGCTGCCGCCCGTCAACAGCCGCAAAGCGTCGTCCAGGCGGGCGGCAAGCTGCTCCACCGCCAATACCTTCACCCGCGCCGCAGCCAGCTCGATGGCCAGCGGAATGCCGTCCAGCCGCCGGCATATCTCGGCCACGGCCGGCGCGTTGGTCTGCGTTAAGCTGAAGGTCGGCAGTGCCGCCGCCGCCCGCTCGACGAACAGTTGCACGGCCTCGGACTGCGCCAACTGCTTAACCGACAGCGCAGCGTGAGGATCAGGCAGGGAAAGCGAGGGCACGAGCCAGGTGGTCTCGCCCGCCACGCCCAGCGCCTCACGGCTGGTAGCCAGGACTTGCAGGCCGGGACAGGCGCGCAACAACTGCTGCGCCAGTTGCGCGCAGGCTGTGATAAGGTGTTCACAGTTATCCAGCAATAGCAACATTGCCCGAGGTTGCAGGGCATCCACCAGTGTCGCGGTCAACGGCCGCTGCGGCTCCTCACGCACCCCGAGCGCCGTGGCCACCGCCTGCGGCACCAGCGCCCCATCCGTCAGCGCCGCCAGCTCCACCAGCCATACTCCGTCGGGATGGCCGGCCACCACTTCGGCGGCCACGGCCAGGGCCAGGCGGCTCTTGCCGCAGCCACCCGCGCCGGTCAGGGTTAGTAGCCGGGTCATACCAAGCAGCCGCCGGACCTCCGCCAATTCGCCCAACCGCCCGACGAAGCTGGTCAGGGCAATGGGCAGGTTGTCCAGTCGGCGGCCGGGCGCGGGCGGCGCGGCGGGCGGGCCGGTGGGCGGCTCTGTGCGCTGCAAGTCGTCATACACGGCCCGGGTGGCAGTGCTTGGGGCTACGCCAAGTTCACGCTCTAAGACCGCGGCGCAGGTATGGTAGACGCGCAACGCACTGGCCCGGTCGCCGTTGAGCCCGTACAGGCGCATTAAGCGCTGATAGGTAGCTTCGTGCAGCGGATCGAGTTGCAGTAGCCTTTGAGCCTGCCGGATCGCCGCGCGATACTCGTGCATCGTTTCCAAGAGCTGAGTGAGTTGTTCCAGCGCGGCAGTGATCATCTGGCGCAGGCGTTCCCGTTCGGGTAAGAGCCACTCGTCGTAACAGCCTGGCAGCAGGTCGCCACGGTAGAGGGCCACGGCTGCCTGTAGCGCCACTCGCAGCCTGGCCCGATCCTCTGCTCTGTCGGCCTCCTCAGCCTGGGCCAGGGCGTGCTCGAACTCCGCCACGTCCAGGGTAAAGGGGGCCTCGGCGCGCCATTGCACCGTTTGGGTATCTACGTACAGGAAGTGGTCGGCATTGGGCAAGGCCTGGCGGAGGCGGTGGAGCAGGGTGCGCAGGTTGGTGCGCGCCTGGGCTTCGGCCGTGTCGGGCCAGAGGAGGAAGGCGAGGTGTTGGCGAGGGGTGGGTGCGCCGCGATGCAGCAGGAGGTAGGCGAGCAGCGCCTGCAAGCGCTGCGAGTCGAGGGTCGTGACGGGCGCGTCGCCGGCGCGGAGTAGAAAGCTGCCTAAAAGTTGGATAGTCAGGGTTGGGATCATGCCGCGCCTTCAAGCAGATGCCTGGTGCAGACATCAGGTTGATACCTTGAGAGTGGCAGTCTCCAGTGAAGTTTGAAAATGAGCGCATAGACGCTCTTTGAGCGGCGAAGGCAAAAAAGCGCTCTTGGGCGGCCAGCGCGCTGTAACAGGCAATGGTTTAGTCAGGTTCGTCCGGCATCGGTTCGCGCTGAACGAGCTTGAGGCGCTCACCTTATTATGGTTGAACACGTACTGGGGTTCTTACTCTAATACGGTCAAAAATCTTTACGTGTCGGCGCACGGATTCAATTGATACAACCAACGCAAACCGCTGGCTCAATGGTTTGGGTGGTTTATACCATTCATTGACAGTTGCCGTCACTGCTATCTCAAATTCGGGTGGAATCTTGTAAAGCTCTGTATCAAACCAGTCCTTGATCACCGTGCCACGTCGATCCATCTGACCTGGGTTTAGTATGGGCTTCAACATCCACTCCCATCTCTCGCCAGGTGTACGAAAACTATCAGACTGTTCATCACGCGGCTTCAGTAAACGACCCTCAAAGTTGTCAAGTGTCTCGTCTGGTCTTTTCAAATGCCAGTTCATCTTCACAGCTTGGTAGGCACTGTTTGTTTTACGAACACGAGGATTGTAGGCTAACGTAATGCTAACACGTACCTTTTCATCTAGAATGTCGCCATGTGTCAGATCAGCAGAATCAAACAGAGCACGGTAAAATGATACCTTGCTAGCATACCTCTCCTCTGACGTTAAATCATTTTCATTCATCGGGTCCCATTCAAATACCCCTTCGGAAAACAAGACAATGCAGTATGAATTGGCAGTAAGCGCCTTATCAGCTTGTGGGATACCATAACCACATAATCGCAACATTCGGCGCTTGATTTCAGTACCATCCTCTGTTCCAAGCGGGTTAGGCACTTCGTTGAAGATCTCAGGCTGTGGCCATTCGGCCGAATTGACAATCAAAGCGCGAATCAGATTAGTGCTAAACTCAGGATGAGTTGACTGTATTAGCCCAGCTAGATGTGCCACTTTCGGAGCAGCCATGCTCGTTCCGCAGTGATAGCCGATTATCCCACCAGAACTACCTGTTAGAAAATTGCGGTTAGCAATTGGTATAGCGAGTTCACGAATACGGTCGTTGTAAGATTGTGTCAGAGCATCATAGCTTAAGTTGCCACCTGCCTCAATTACATCCGGCTTAACAATAGGAGAATCTTGTAAGTTAGTTCGCGTAAATGGTGCAGGGTGGTTGGCACGAGCAACAGGTTGATGATTTTGACGAGCTGTGACAGGCACGACGTCATACTCACTAAACGCTCCAACAGTGAGAGCATTCATTGCTTGAGCGGGATCACGCAAGCGTGCTCTGCCATCAAGCAGATATATGGGATAGGTACCAATTTCACGACTCAATTGGTCAACTTCGTGAAGTTGGACATTGCCTGTTGCAACAACAAACAAAACGTCGTTTTCGGCCGAGAGATTGTCAATAGCCTCCGACCAACTAGACTGTAATTTATCAACTCGATGTGGTTCTGCACCAACTGAAAGGTTGAAAATACGACATTGGTTAGGTTCAGGATTATGGAATGCAGTTACCACCTGGTGCATTAACCAATACGGCACCTGCAAATCATGTAGTTTTGCCCGATCATTATCTGGAGAAGCTTCGTGAAAACGAGCTGCTGAATAAAGGATTTTTGCGTTCTCAATCCAGAATTGTGGATAGGCTAGCGGATCGTTGTTAAGAATGAAATCTCTAACCGAGCCGTAAGCAGCTACGCTGGCAACCGCTGTACCGTGTCCGCGCTCCACATGATCGGCCGTGTCTTGGCTGTTATCCCACCAGGTGGGAATGAAGCAAATCTGACGACCAATAATACTGTTATTGTCGTCGGAAAATAGAGGATGTCCCGTTGCTATGCCAGAATCGACAATCACTATGCGCGGTGCATCGCTACTAATTACAGGTACTGGTGGAAGACTGTCGGCTGTAACATCACGTAATCGGATTGTATCATCTTCGATTCGCGGTATGCGATCAATTAATAAAAGCCAGTGAATTTTCGGATTATTAAGCAAATCCTCGACAACCGCACCAGGTAGAAGAACACGATGAATTGAGTAGCTGTCTGTTACGACTGTATACTCACGCCAATGGTGAATAGGTGAACCATCATTAGTGGAAGGAAACAGCTTACTAAACTCTTGTAAATAGATATCAAACTCACTTCGATTGCGCTCACCCTCTTCTGTTCTACCTCCCGCAATTTCAATGTCATACCGTTCTGATTGACGCGGATTTAAGCGACCTTCTTCGCGCCATTGTTTCAGCGATAAGCCTATCTTGTCCTCATACCTAGCTGGGCGAATAGTGTTAATCGGCCCAATTTGCCCCTCATACCTTGGGTTGCCCTTCTTTGTTTCCTCCGTCATATAGCTGTTAATACGTTCAGTTAGTTTTTCCAAACTGGCATCTGGGGAGATACCAACAAATTGGTTCCCCTCACGCTCATCAATTACACGAACATCAAGTCTCTTCAGTGCTCCAGCATCAACGTCGCCCTCTATAATGATCTGTACTTCATCTGCCAAAGGAGGATAATTTTCAGGGCGGGCCGATTCAACCGCTGCTACTTCTTCATTTAATTGACCAATTTGGGATAACAACAATTGTCCATGTTGAATTGCACTGGCGCGATGTGTTCGGCCGCCACCACGTGGGGCGCGACGCAACTGGTTTATTGGCCCTTTGCGTAGTTGCAGGAAGGGACGTAGTTCGGAAGAACTTAACTTTTTGGCCATCCCCAACTCTCCAATTAGCTGAATCTAGGCGATGGGTCGATTTTCTTGATAATTACTTAGAGCATCTAGTATATCTTGCTCAGTCAAACTGGCACGGTCGGTTAACACCATCTGTTTAAGTGCATCAATACAGATACGTGTAATATCATTGTGTGATAGCTCATTAAAGCGACTAACCACATCACCTGGTGCGAAATCGTGTAAACGCACCCCACCTAAGCGCATTCGCAGCAAAGCCTCAATCTCTTTCGGAGCGGGTCTACTGAAACACACAACCTCATCGAAACGCTGCCACAGTGCATAATCTAACAATGTTTCATGGTTTGTAGCAGCAATGATTAAACTTTCCCCCCGATAGTTATCCAGCATCTGTAAAAACGTGTTAACCACACGCTTGAGTTCACCCACATCACTTTGCCCTTCGCGGCTTTTGCCAATAATATCAAACTCGTCAAAGAAAAGAATGCAAGGACCTTGCACCGCAAAGTCAAACACACGATGCAGGTTGACCGAGGTTTCTCCAAGATATGAAGAGATCACACTATCGTAGCGCGTATAGAGTAACGGCCAACCTAATACACCAGCCAATACATGTGCTGTTAAGGTTTTGCCGCAGCCGGATGGCCCATAGAACAAAACTCTTGAAATTGGGTGCAATCCATACTGTGCCAGTGAATAGCGTGCTGTCTGTTCGCGCACAATGCGATCAATGCGACTCTGTATCGCGCCATTTAGTATTACATCATCAAAAGTGAGATTTGGATGTTTCACTTCGATTAGAGGAAGATTATCTCCCCTTGAGGCGGGAACTGATTTGGAATTGTTTGGGTAATGGGATGGATGCAACAACCTTTGCATTGGTTTGGGTATCAAATTAGGAAGGTTGGCCTCCGCTAATGCTTGTTCAAGTTCATCAGCGACTCGATTGTGCCCTTGTCTTCGTTCATCAGCAATGATCTCACGTATGCCCTGTAGAAATTGCTCATGCCTTCCAGTCTGATACGCATATATGATTTTACTGAGGCTGGTTTTGAGACTCATTGTTGACTCACACCATATGCCGAGATTAGAACATTTGTACTAAATAACCATATTCTACACCATAGTATACAGAAAGTGAATAGGCAGTGCGAGTGAGATTTCTGAGGATATGACAATTACATGCTCGAATTTTTATCCCACTTTGCTCTCTGAAATAGGTGATTTTAGGGATATGGTATTCGGAAACAGCCAATTAGCTGGGTTTACACCCCACTTACCAGCTCAAAAAGGCTAGTTTTCAATCGCCCTATTTTGAGGGTTGCATCTTTATCCTGGCAGAGTTAGCCCAATACTGTTACAGTTATGGCCGCCGGCCGGCAAAGGGAAGCGGAACGAGGTGACATCCACACCTATCTACACTATTGGCTATGGGGCGCGGGAGATTGAGGCTTTTGTCGCTGCTTTGCAGGCGCACGGCGTTGCCTACCTCATTGACGTCCGCTCCCGGCCGTATTCCCGCTATAAACCCGATTTTTCTAAAGACGCTCTAGCTCAGCATCTGAAAGAACACGGTATTCGTTACGTCTTTATGGGCGATATGCTCGGCGGCCGGCCGGCCGACGCCGATTGTTACCGGGCGGACGGCAAGGTGGATTACGACAAGGTTGGCCAGAAACCGTTTTACCAGGAAGGCATCGGCCGGCTACGCGAGGCCTGGGAGCAGCAATTGCGGGTGGCGATCATGTGCAGCGAGGGTAAGCCAGAGCAATGCCACCGCGCCAAGCTGATCGGCGAGACCCTGGTGAAAGAGGGGATTGGCGTGGCCCACATTGACGAAAACAACCAGTTGGTGAGCCAGGTGGACGTCCAACACCGGCTGAATAAAGGGCAGCCCAGCCTCTTTGGCCCCGATTTTCAACCCGCCACCTCCCGCAAGCGCTACCGGCCGGAGGAAGAGGAGAGCGAGTTGTGACCGTCAAGGTTATCACCATCGGCGTCTATGGTTATCGCGAAGAGGCTTTCTTTCAGGCGCTGCAAGAGGCCGGAGTAGACACCTTCTGCGACATCCGCCGGCGGCGCGGCGTGCGCGGCTCCGAGTACGCCTTTGCCAACAGCCAGCGCCTGCAAAAACGCCTGGCCGAATTGGGCATCCGTTACCTGCACCGGCTGGACCTGGCTCCGACCACCGCTATCCGCCAGCGCCAGGCCGAAGCAGACAAGGCCGGCAAAGTTGCCCGGCGCAAGCGGGCCGCCCTGGACCCGGTGTTTGTGAACGCCTACCGGGAGCAAATCCTGGCCCACTTTGAGCCACAATCGCTGGTGGACGAGCTGGGACCGGCGGTCCGGGTGGTGGCCCTGTTTTGCGTTGAGCGGGAACCGGCCGCCTGCCACCGTTCGTTGGTAGCCGAGAAGCTGCAGCAAGAACTGGGCTGGCAGGTAGAACACATCGTCCCGTGATTGAGAAAGCTGATAGCTTATAGCTGACAGCTATTTGCTAGGGAGGAGATTGCCATGAAAGTAGTGATTGTCGCCAAAACCCGCATGGGGAGCGGCGCCTGCATCGGGGGAATTACTTTTGACGGCCGCTCGGTGCGCCTGGTAGCGGCCGACCAGGAGACGAACGACCACTTTAACATGGAATACAATGTCGGCGACGTTTGGGACGTAGACGCCGTTCCGGCCGAGACGATCATCCCGCCCCACGTGGAAAATATGGTCGTCCACCAGAAGCGACGCCTGCCACCGTTGGGCAACGTGACGGCCTTCGCCGAGCGCCACATGCCGCCCCGCCAGGGCGGGCCGGACGTTTTATATGAAGGCCTGGCCCAGGCAACGTCTACAGGGGCCATGTATATTGCCGAGGCGACCGGTATCCCGTCGTGCAGCACCCTGTTCTGGCGGCCGGACCGGCCCCTGGTCCGGGACGACGAAGGCAAACGGATTCGTTACCGTTACCCGATGGCCGACGGCGGCCGGACGCTCACCTTCGTCGGCTTTCAGGAGCCGATAGACGAAATTCCGGCCGGGACGCTGCTGCGCGTCTCGCTGGCCCATTGGTGGCGCCCCCCGGAGCGGCCCAATCAAGAGTTGCGTTGCCACGTCCAGCTTTCCTGCTGGTTCCTGGCGGACGAGGCCGATTTCTGGCCGGCGGACGAGGTGGCCCTGCCGGCCGCGGCCGCTGGCCCGGCCGAACTGCCGGCGCTTGAATTGCCGGCCGGCGAATTAGATATGGCCACTGCCCAGGCCGCGCTCAAGCGAGTCTTCGGCTTCGACGCCTTCCGGCCGCTGCAAGCAGAAATCATCCGCAACCTCCTGGAGAAACGAGACTCGCTGGCCGTCATGCCGACGGGCAGTGGCAAATCCCTTTGTTACCAGCTCCCGGCCCTGCTCTTTCCCGGGCTGACGGTCGTCGTCTCGCCCCTCATTTCCTTGATGGAAGACCAGGTGATGCAGTTGCGCCAGGTGGGGGTGCCGGCCGTTTTCCTGAACAGCACCCTCAGTTACCCGGAGTACGTGCGGACCACAGCCCAGATTCGGGCCGGGGTAGTCAAGCTCCTCTACGTCGCCCCGGAGACGCTGCTGCGACCGGAAACGTTGCTATTGCTGGAACAATGCCGGGTGGACTGCCTGACCATTGACGAGGCTCATTGCATTTCTGAGTGGGGCCACGACTTCCGGCCGGAGTACCGCCAGCTCATCACCGTCCGCCGCCGGCTGCCGGCAGCCGTCTGCCTGGCCGTCACAGCCACCGCCACGGCGCGGGTGCGCCAGGATATCAAAAACTCGTTGGGCATTGCCGACGCCGACGAATTTATGGCCAGCTTTGACCGGGAAAACCTGTTCCTGGCCGTCGAGCCAAAGACCGACGGCCTGGCCCAGGCGCTGGCTTTTCTGGAGGGGCGCCAGGGACAGTCCGGCATTATTTACTGCGCCACCCGCCGCCAGGTAGACTCGCTGGCGGACCAGTTGGCGGCGCGGGGCTGGCCGGTCTTGCCTTACCACGCCGGGCTGGACGACGCCACCCGCCGCCAAAACCAGCGGCGTTTCAGCCACGACGACGTGCCGATCATGGTGGCCACCATTGCTTTTGGCATGGGCATCAACAAGTCCAACATTCGCTTCATTTTGCATTACAATTTGCCCAAGAGCCTGGAAAATTATTACCAGGAAATCGGCCGGGCCGGCCGGGATGGGCTGCCGGCCGAGTGCCTGTTGCTCTTCAGCCAGAGCGATGTATTCACTAATCAGCGCTTTATCCAGGAACAAGATTCGTCGCAGCAGGTGGGCGCCTCGTTGCGGCTGCAGGCCCTGGTGGGCTTTGCCGAGAGCCACGTCTGCCGCCGCCGGCCGCTGCTGGCCTACTTTGGCGAAACGTACGAGGCCGATTCCTGCAGCGCCTGTGATAACTGCACCGCCGGCGAGCAGGAGCTGGTAGACCTGACCATCCCGGCCCAGAAATTTCTCTCCTGCGTCAAGCGCACCGGGGAACTGTTTGGGAGCGGCCACATCATAGATGTCCTGCGCGGTTCCCAGGGGGAACGAATCCTCCAGCGTGGCCACGACCGGCTGTCTACTTACGGCATCGGCCGGGAATTCTCCAAAAAAGAGTGGCGACACCTGGCCCGCCAGTTTATCCAGCAGGGACTGGCGCTGCAGGACATGGAGCACGGCAGCCTCAAGCTGACCGCCAAAGCCTACGCCGTCTTCAAGGGTGAAAAGGTCCTTGGCGTCGCCCCCGCGCCCCCCGCGCCGGCCGTCCACGCCCAGGCCCCGGCTGCTTACGACCAGGAGTTGTTTGAACTGCTGCGGGCCAGGCGCAAGGAACTGGCCGATGCGGCCGGCGTGCCTCCCTACGTTGTCTTCTCCGACCGGTCGCTGGTCGAAATGGCCACCTACTTTCCCCAATCGCCGGCCGCCTTTGCCGCGATTTATGGCGTTGGTGCCGCCAAGCAAGAAAGGTACGGTGATTTATTCCTGGAAGTTATCCGTAAGTACTGTATGGCCAGGCAAATTGCCGAGAAGCGCCGGCCGGCGGCCGCCCCGGCCGTCCAGCGACCCGGCAGCAGCGGCAAGGGCCGGACGGAGGAAGTAGCCGAAGCCTATAACGCCGGCCAGACGGTAACAGAAATTGCCCAGACTTATGGAGTCAAGCCGGGAACGGTCTTGAACCACCTGTGGAACCATGCCCAGGCAGGCCACACGTTGCGCGCCGATGGTATCCTTGAACTGTCCAAGTTATCTCCTGAAACGCAAGCCAGAGTGTCAGAAGCCTTTGCTGAACTGGGAACAGAATACTTGCGGCCGGTGTACGATGCGCTGGAAGGAACTGTTGATTACGACGAGTTGAAGATCATGCGGCTTTACGCGGCGAGTAAGTCACAAAGCCACCCAGACGGCTAAACACACTCAAGCAAACGGATTCTGGCGCGGCAGGGCGGGGGCCAGCCGGACCAGGAAGACGTATTTCCGCTCCCGGCCGCTGCTGTCCCGGACGGTACGCGGCATGTAAATGAGGCGGAACTCTTTGGCGTCGTAGCTCCACAATCCGTGGGCCAACTTGCGCGTCTGGGTCGAGAACGGGTTGGTGGGCGATTGGAGCAGGTGGTTGATGGCCTGGGCCACGGCTGAAATAGCCGTCCGGCGAAAGAAGCCCGGCATCATGGCCAGGGGCTGGATGAATTGCCGGGCCAGGCCCAGTTCCCAACCGGCCGGTTCGGCCGGCCTGCTCTGGGGCGTGAAGGCCGGGTCCCAGAGCTGGCGCAAGGCGTCCGTTACTCGCGTTGGGTGGGTGTGCGGCCAAAACGGGGTGACGTCGCCTTGGGCCAACCACCGTTCGTAAAGGTCGGCTTCGGCCAGGGCCGCCCGGATAGCGGCCAGGTCGGCCGGCGCCAATGGCTCCTCCAGGCTAAAAGCGGGCGGGGCGTCCAGCGCAATCCCGGCCGCGGCCGCCACAGTGGCAAAGTGTTGCAAGATGTTGTTGTGATGAGCAATGATTTGACTGGCCGGCAGCGCCCCGTCTACCGTGCTGTGGCCGTCGGCCGCCAGGTGTACCTCGTAGCCCAGGCTGAAAGCCTGGCGACAGGCCGTGTCCACGTCCAGTTCGGTGCGCGTCCCGGCCATCACCAGCCGCCGGATCCCCCGCTCAGTCAGCGCGCCGGCCAGCGTCGTCTGGTAGAACGGGTCCGGCGTTTGCTTTTCCAGGACGATGTCCTGATCAGTGGGGGCCAGCTCCGGGTCAACGACCCGATTACTCGCACCGGCTGGGCTGCTGCTCTGGACGTAAATGACTGGTATGGCGGCCGAGCGGGCGCGTTCAAGCAGGTCACGAATAGCCTGGCGTACTGCCTCTAGCTGGTAGACCTCCTGAGATGCAGGTTGTTTCAGAGGCACATTCATGACAACGAGAGCAGTGGACATAGACGCCTCCCAATTTGACAGGACTTTGGCCTTGCCAAAGTCTGACACCTGACACTTCTTGCCATCTGCCCCTTCCCCCTGGAAACTCAATCACCCACTATTTGACACCACTCCTAAGAATGAGGCAAACTTGATGCGATAATTGGCATGAACCTCCCGGAGGTTGCGAACCTCCGGGAGGTTTGGGCAAGAGCGAGAGGAAGATGAACGAAGTCACTGAAGGCAGCTTGCTATGGGCGCCCCCGGCCGCCGTCAAAGAAAACGCCAACCTCACCCACTACATGGCCTGGCTGGCCGGCCATTACGGCCTGGCTTTTGACTCCTACCGGGCTTTGTGGCAGTGGTCGGTAAGCGACGTGGCCCAGTTCTGGCAGAGTATCTGGGAATATTTTGCCGTCAAAGCCTCCCGGCAGCCGTCGGAGATAGTGGCCGATAAAACGATGCCGGGGGCCAGATGGTTCGTTGGCGCCAGGCTCAACTACGCCGAGAACATTTTTGAGAAGATGACCGCCTTCCAGCCGGCCGTCTTTTACCAGGCCGAAGAGGGGCCGTTGCTAGAAATCGGCCGCCAGGAACTGTACGAGAAGACCAGCGCCCTGGCCCAGGCGTTGCGGGCAATGGGCGTCCAGCGCGGCGACAGGGTCGTCGCTTACCTGCCTAACGTCCCCGAAGCCATGATTGGCCTGCTGGCCACGGCCAGCCTGGGGGCTATCTGGTCCAGTTGCTCGCCCGACTTTGGCAGCCGCAGCGTGCTGGATCGCTTCAGTCAGATTGAGCCCAAAGTGCTGCTGGCGGCCGATGGCTACCGCTACAACGGCCAGCCTTTCGACCGCCTCAAGGTGCTCAGGGAACTGCAAGGCGCTCTGCCAACCCTGGAAAGGACGATCCTGGTCCCGCTCCTTGGCCAGGGCGCGGCCGCCGGATTACCCAACACTGTAGCTTGGGACGAGGCACTGGCCGGTGGCGACGTGTCCATTCCCCTCTCCTTTGAGCAGGTGCCGTTTGATCATCCCCTCTGGGTGCTCTACTCCTCCGGCACGACCGGTCTGCCCAAGCCCATTGTCCACGGGCACGGCGGCATTATCCTGGAACACGTCAAAGAGACCAGCCTGCACATGGACCTCAAGCCGCAGGACCGCTTTTTCTGGTACACCAGCACCGGCTGGATGATGTGGAACTACCTGGTCGGCGGGCTGCTCGCCGGCGGCAGCATCGTCATGGTTAACGGCAGCCCCGGCTACCCCGATATGAACGTGCTTTGGAAGCTGGCCGCCGAAGCCGGGGTCACTTACTTTGGCACCTCGGCCGCCTTTATCCACGCCTGTATGAAAGCGGAAATTAAGCCGTCAGAACAATTCGATCTCAGCCGCATTCGCGCCCTGGGGTCCACCGGCTCGCCCCTCTCGCCGGCCGGTTTCCAGTGGGTGTACGAGAACGTCAACCGCGACCTGGCGTTGGAGTCCTTTAGCGGCGGCACCGATTTGTGTACCGGCTTCATTGGCGGCATTCGCATCCAGCCCGTTTACGCCGGCGAGCTGCAAGGGGCCTCGCTGGGGGCCAGCGTCCAGGCTTTTGACGAGACCGGCCGGCCGGTCATTGACGAGGTGGGCGAGCTGGTCATTACCGAGCCGATGCCCTCCATGCCCCTCTATTTCTGGAACGATCCGGACAACCGCCGCTACCGGGAGAGCTACTTTGAGATGTACCCGGGCGTCTGGCGGCATGGCGACTGGATCAAGATCAACGAGCGCGGTGGCTGCGTCATTTACGGCCGGTCCGACTCGACCATCAACCGCCACGGCGTCCGCATGGGCACCAGCGAGATTTACCAGGCGGTGGAATCCATCCCCGAAATTGCCGACAGCCTGGTGATTGACCTGGAAGCGTTGGGTGGGGAGTCGCACATGCTGCTCTTCGTCGTGCCGCAAGAGGGAGTGGCGTTTGACGACGTCCTGGCCCAGCAGATCCGCTGGAAGATCCGCGAAGATATTTCGCCGCGCCACGTGCCCGACGAGATCATTGCCGTGGACCAGGTGCCCTATACCCTCAGCGGCAAGAAGATGGAAGTGCCGGTGCGCAAAATCCTGCTTGGCCAGCCGGTGGACAAAGCCGCCAATCCCGGCGCCATGCGCAACCCGGCCGCCATCCAGTTCTTTGCCGACTTCGCTGCTGCCCGTCAAAAACATTGACAGAAATAAGGTAAGTACGATATTCCTTAGCGAAGGATGAGCCAGGCAAAAGACGTAAACCCATCTTATTCCCTTCAAATGGTCAGTAGATAGGGCAAAATCTACCAATCTATAGACTATTTGGCTAAGAAGGTGGATAATTTAATCGAGCAAGTGGCAAAAAATATAGTTCGTTAAAGCCTGTGGGAGAGTAAATTGGCGAACCATATTTCATCCTGTGTCTAAGGAGGAGGCGATGGTTGCGGACCAATCCGTATTGGAGAACAGGCAAGTCCTGGATGCGTTGGTAGCGGTCAGAAAGGGAGACTTTTCTGTCCGGCTACCCAACGACTGGGCGGGGATCAACGGCAAGATAGCTGACGCGTTTAACGACGTCGTCGAACTCAATGAAATTATGTTCCGCGAGCTGGAGCGGGTCAGCCGGGTGGTCGGCAAAGAAGGCAAAATCAAGCAGCGGGCCTCCCTCGGCCGGGTCAGCGGCGCCTGGGTTGGGATGGTGGATTCCATCAATACGCTGGTTGACGACCTGGTCTGGCCGACCAATGAAATGGCCCGCGTCATTGGCGCGGTGGCCAAGGGCGACCTATCGCAGACGGTTGCCCTGGAAGTCGAGGGGCGAGCCCTGGAGGGGGAATTCCTGCGAACGTCCAAAATCGTCAACACAATGGTGGACCAGTTGAGCGCCTTTACCTTCGAAGTAACCCGCGTGGCTCGTGAGGTGGGTACGGAAGGGAAGTTGGGCGGCCAGGCGACGGTCAAAGGGTTATCCGGCACCTGGCGGGACTTGACCGACAGCGTCAACTTGATGGCCAATAACCTGACCGACCAGGTGCGCAACATCGCCGAAGTGACTATTGCTGTGGCCAACGGCGACCTGTCGCGCAAAATCACCGTGGACGTACGCGGCGAGATTTTGCAACTGAAGGACGCCATCAACACCATGGTGGACCAGTTGCGCTCCTTTGCGGCCGAAGTGACCCGTGTCGCCCGTGAGGTGGGCACGGAAGGGAAGCTGGGTGGCCAGGCGGTGGTGCCGGGCGTGGCCGGGGTGTGGAAAGACCTGACCGATAGCGTCAACCTGATGGCCAATAACCTGACTGGCCAGGTCCGCAACATCGCCGACGTGACCACGGCCGTGGCTCGTGGCGACCTCTCCCGCAAGATTACTGTGGACGTCCAGGGCGAAATCCTGGAATTAAAGAACACCATCAACATCATGGTGGACCAGCTCCGCTCCTTTGCCTCCGAAGTGACCCGCGTCGCCCGCGAAGTGGGCACGGAGGGTAAGCTCGGCGGCCAGGCCCAGGTGCCGGGCGTGGCCGGGGTGTGGAAGGACCTGACCGACAACGTCAACCTCATGGCTAACAACCTGACCGGCCAGGTCCGCAACATCGCCGAAGTGACCACGGCCGTGGCTCGTGGCGACCTCTCGCGTAAGATTACGGCCGACGTACGCGGCGAGATTCTGCAACTGAAGGACGCCATCAACACCATGGTGGACCAGTTGAACGCCTTCGCCTCAGAAGTGACCCGCGTGGCTCGCGAGGTGGGAACCGAAGGGAAGCTGGGTGGCCAGGCGGTGGTCCCCGGGGTCGGCGGCACCTGGAAAGACCTGACCGACAGCGTCAACCTCATGGCCAACAACTTGACCGGCCAGGTCCGCAACATCGCCGAAGTGACCACGGCCGTGGCTCGTGGCGACCTCTCCCGCAAGATTACCGTGGACGTGAAGGGGGAGATCCTGGAATTGAAGGACACCATCAACACGATGGTGGA
>JAKEFB010000089.1 GCA_022616275.1 Chloroflexota bacterium | reverse complement strand
TTCCGTAAAGAAAAGCTGTCCAGCGCCCTCTACAAAGAATGGCAGCAGCTCATGCAGGCCGAGCTAGAAGCGTTGCAGGCCGGCCGCTGGCAGGAGCGGCAATTGCAGGCCGGGTTGGAACAGTTGCCGGCCGGGCGGCGGCCGGAGCAAGCGATACAGACCGGGCAGGAGTTACAGGCAGAGCCGGACCAGGCCGAAGAGCGCGGCCGGCAGCAACAACGCGGCTGGGGAGTGGAACTGTGAACGAGCCCATGGGTAACATGACCAATAGCTACTACTTCAGCATCTGGCTGAAGGAGATGCCGGCTGCCGCCAGGCGACGCTGGCTCATCGCCGGCGGCATTTTCGCCGCCTTCTGGCTGGCCGGCGCGCTCTACGCCGCCTTTGGCGTGGCCGGCATTGCCCAACTATCAGGCGGCCTTCGCCTGGCCGCCTCGTTGAGTATGGGCGGCTTCGGTATCTTGTGGAGCATCCTCAAGGCCCTGGGCGCTATTCAGGAGACGACCCAGGACCCCAACCTGCTGTGGGCGCCCCTGGCCCTGGTCCTGCCGGGCGCGGTGGGCGTTTTCTTTTACCTTCTCAGCCAGCCGCCTAATCCCCTGTTCGACATGCGGAAGAAGCTGGAACAATTCGCCCACTCCCAGGGGCGGGCCGAGGAGAAGCTCATCGGGCAAAAGCTGGCCGTCCGCCGGGGCGTGCCCTTTGCCTGGGTCGGCGAAGATAAGCAGGCCGTCAAAGTTGGGCTGGACGAGACGGCCGGCGAGGGGCACGTGCTGGTCGTGGGACCCACGCGGTCGGGGAAGGGGTTGCAATTGACCGACACGCTCCTTACCTGGCGCGGCCCGGCGCTGGTCGTCGACCCCAAAGGGGAACAGCTCGAACGGACGGCTTACTTTCGCCGCCAGTTTGGGCCGGTCTACCGCCTGCCCGGCCACCAGGTCCAACTGGCCAGTTACTACCATTACCTCCTGGACCGGGACGACGTGGCCGAGCTGCACAGCCACCTGATGCGGCCGTGGGAGAGCCGGGAGACGATCTTTGCCGAGAAGGCGATGTCTCTCTTCACCGCCGCCGGCCTCTACGCCCAGGCCATAGGGCTGGAGCCGGTGCGGTTGCTCCTGGACCTGGCCGAGAGCGACCCGGAAGAGGCATTAACGGCGTTGGAGAAAGTGCCGGCCGTCCGCCGGCACGTGCGGGTCTTCACTAACGGGGCTGCGCCCGACAGCTACCGGGAAGACAAGTTCGTCACCTCCGCTTTCGGCAACTTCACCACCCGGCTAATGACCTACCAGAAGCACCTGGACACCATCGCCCCGCCGGCCGGCGCGGGCGGGCGGCTGGTGGTGGACCCGGAATGGGTCAGGCAGAACGGTACGATTTACCTTACGTACTCCCTGACCGACCTCCAGGGCGTGGGCGGAGTGGTGGCGGCCGTTCTGGCCGCCATGTTGCGTTACCAGATCCAGCGGGGACTTAAAGAGCGGCTGCTGGTGGCCATTGACGAGCTGCCGGCGGTGGGCCTGAAGAACCTGACCGGCTACCTGGCTACCTGCGGCGGGTACGGCATTACCCTGCTCTTGTACGCCCAGTCCATCTCCCAGTTGACCGGGCTGTACGGGCCGGAGGAGACGGGGGCCATCCTCTCCAACTGCGCCCACCAGCTCTGGTATCCCGCGGCCGATTACGACACGGCCGAAGCGATGTCCAAATTATACGGCCTGACGCTGCGGGCCAGCCCGGTCCATTCGACCTCGCGTGGGGCGCGGCAGCACCGCGACCCGGCCGGGCAGGCCAGCGTGCAGACCAATATCCACCAGGGCGCTTCCTGGTCCTGGCAGGAGCGGCCGGCGCTGCTGCCCAGCCAGATGATGGCCCTGCCCACCGACCAGGTGTTGGTGACGACCCTGTCGCCCGGCGCGCAGCCGGCGCTGCACTACGCTGGGCGAAAGACGAAGGAGCCGGCCGGGGCCGGCCAGCGGTACGTGTTCCTGGGCCGGCGCTTAAACCCCATCGCCCTCTTTGACCAACTGCCCGGCCCCGCTTCGCTAGGGCTGCCCCGGCCGCAGTACGGCGAGCGGGTCTACATCCCCTGGACCGGGGTGACGGCGCCGCCAGTTAATGGGGTTCCACCGCTACCCGGCCAGGCGTTGTCGCCGGCTGATACTTCTCTGTCGCCGGCCGTAGAACCGGCCCACGATGGGCCACCGGCCGAGAGCGCGGCACCGCCGGCCGCTGATCCGCCGCCGCCGGCCGTAGATCCAGCCCCTGACAATCCGCCAGCGCCGGGGGCGCCGGCCACGGCCGAACCCGGCCCGGGTTCTGACCCGGCCGGCGATGAAGAACCATCGGGCAAGGATGCGTTCTGATGGCCACCCGGACCTCTCATCGCTGGCGACACAAGCCGGGCAGCCTGGACGCTCTCCACGGGAGCCAGCTTTTTCCGGCCGATAACGACTATGGCATCCCGGCCCTGGAACATACGCCGGTGACCCGTATTCCCGCCTGGCTGGTCCCCTACCGGCAGCGCGTCCGGGCCAATGAGCCGCCGGACGAAGCGGCCGTTCACTTTTTCGCCGAGGATTACCGTTTTGAGACGGTCTGGAACCGGCCGGTCAAAGCCCTGGAAGCGTTACGGCCGTACCGCACCGTCTTGACGCCCGATTTCAGCCTTTACCGCGACTGGCCGCTGGCGCTGCAACTGTGGAACACCTACCGCAACCGCTGGTGCGGCCGGTTCTGGCAAAGTCGGGGCTTCACCGTCATTCCGACGATAAGCTGGAGCACGGCCGACAGCTACGACTTCTGCTTCCTGGGCGTGCCCCGGCGCGGGCTGGTGGCCATCGGGACGGTGGGCGTGAAGCTCGACGACCCGCTGGCCTACCAGCTCTTCCTGGACGGTTTCCGGGAGATGGTGCGGCGGCTGGAGCCGGTGACCGTGTTGTGCTACGGCCGCCTCCCGGCCGCCTGCCGGGAGCTGGTCGAAGTAGTGACCTACCCGACGCGCTGGACAAGTATCCGGGCGGCCAGGAGAGGAGTGAGGGGAAAGGACGTGTTCAGGCAAAGCCTGAACCAGGGGCCGAGTGGAAGTAGCACCTCAGTCCTCAATACTGGTAAGGAGAGTCCCTATGAATAAAGCCAACACCTTCATCTCTCTGGCCACGGCCATCCTGGTCGCCTTCCTGGCCGGGGGCGCGTTCTGGCTCTCGTTCGACGTCTTGCAAACGCTGGCGGTGGAGAACGGCGTGGCCGGCCGCAGCGCCTGGCTCTATCCGGCCATTATTGACGGGGCCATTGTGGTGTTCAGCCTGAGCGTGGTTCAAGTTAGTCTGAACAAAGAGCGGCCGCTCTACCCCTGGCTGCTGGTGGGGTTGTTTACCGTTCTCAGCGTGGCCCTCAACGTCCTTCACGCCGAACGAGCGTTCCTGGCCCGGGTCCTGGCGGCCGTGCCGCCTATTGCCCTGTTCCTGTCGTTCGAGCTGCTGATGAATCAGGTCAAAGCGGCGGCCGGACGTTCGGCTGCCCGGCAAAGCCTGGCCGAACTGGAAAGCGCCCTGGTGGCCAGGCGCGCCGAACTGGACGAAGTTGTCCGGCAGAAAGCGGCCGAGCTGGACAACCTGGTGTGGAAGTGGACGGCCGAACTGGAACGTTTAGAGGGCGACGTCAAACAACTGCAAAGCCAAAACGCTGGACGGCCGGACGGGCGAAATGACGGCGTTTCCGAACTGGAAAGTATCCGGACGCCGCCGGCCGGCGACGACAACCGGCCGCTGGACAAAGCGCAGGCCCAGGCGGCTGTCCTGGATTACCTGGCCGGCCACCCGAAAGCAACCCTGGTTGAAATCGCCGCCGTCGTTGGCCGGTCCAAGTCCACGATTGGCACGTACCTGTCCGAACTGAAGTCCGCTGGCCGGCTCATCCAAAACGGCGCCGGCTGGGAAGTGGCAGTCAGGAGGGAGGGACCGGAGCATGAAGCTTGAGGGCGTCCGGCCGGATGGCTCCCGAACGCAAGCCGGACAGTTGCCGGCCCCTATCGCCCGTTTGATCCGAACGGCAATCCATTCGGTAGAGTTTCCGGCCAGATGCCAATTCCAGGACCGGACACGTCCGGCCGGACAGCAGCCGGACGGCCACCGGATAAGCTGGCGTCGTTTACCCGAACCACTGATAGCTGAAGGAAACGGCGATGGGTGGTAGAGGTAGTAGCAGCCCGGGCGCAATGTACTTCCTGGCCCCCGAGGAGTTACAAGCCCTACCCTACACTATTACGAGCTTCGACGACCGGTTGGGTGGAGCGCTCTATCCCTTCCTGGAGCAGACCGGCCGGGCCTGGCGTATTCTGACCCAGCCGGTGGACGAGCCGGCCGCGCCCCACCCGGCCTATACCTTTGGCCTGGCCCAGCCCACCCTACGCTGGGTCAATGGCAGCCAGGTCAGCGACCTGTACGTGGACGGCATGACGACTGGGCAATTCCTGGAAGCGACCGGCCTGGAACTGGACCTGGGGAGAGGGGGCTTTGTTCTCTCCAAGCGCCTCTCGCGCCTCATGCGACCGCACTTCGTGAGCGGCTTCTTTGACGCGGGCGAGGTGGTTATCGACTACCTGGAGCAATCTCCCGAAGAGGCTAAAGTCTGGGACGGGGCGGGGCTCATCAGCCGGCGGATGCTGCACAAGATGATTTTGGGCGACCACCTGACCCCGGCCAAACGGGAGCGGCTGGAGCAAGAACTGCGCCACGCCCGGCGGGTGGAGTTCACCATCATGACCGCAGCCGGCCAGGACAAGGGCCACGCCATCGTCGCCGACGAGCTGCGTGACGACGCCGGCAACCCGGTGGATTTTCTCCTGCCCCGCGATACCAAGCGGGAAGTGCGCCTGGACCCTTCGACAAGCTCAGGGCGCCGCACCTTTGTTGGTCTGAGCTTCGTTCACGGCCACGATGATATGCGCCTCGACATTCAGAGCCTGATAAACCTTCATCCTTTCTTCCAGGAAGAGCAACTACTGGGCTGGCTGCGAGATGAAGGGGAGCTGTTTGTGCAGTCCATCGAAAGCGGCACGGTGGCGGAAGTGATGGGCCGGATTGACCGGCACACGACCCTGGAAGAGGTGCAGAGTTGGCCGCTGCGCGAATACCTGGCCAGCGGCGGCCACCCCATGTGGTTTCGCAGCCACATCAAGGCCTTGATGAACCAGCACCTCAAGCGCCTGAACGAGTCCACGCTGGAAAAGATGCGTCTGTCCATCCCTGGCGGCCGGTACTACATCATGCCGGCCGTGATCGGCCGGCGGGCCGGCATCGAGAACCTGAAGGTTTCCAGGGGGCAGGTCCGGATTGACCCGCGCTATGGCACAGTCTGGGTCAACGACCAGGACTGGTTGGCGTTGGAGGACTCGCCCAAAGGTGTGGGCATCGCTGGCATCCTGGGTGGGGCGGACAACGACGACGCTCTATGGCTCTACCCCTTCACCGACCACGACGGCGAGCGCAAAGTCCTGGCCTGGCGCAGCCCCAACCAGGCGGGCGAGTACGTCGTCTTGCGGCCGGCGACCGGTTCTCACGAGTTAGCCTGGGCCACGGCCGGCGGCGAGGCTGTTGCCTACCCGGCCGGCGACAGCCGTAACCTGCCGCCGCGCATTGACCACACCGAACCGGCTTACCTGGGTCTGGTAGACCCGGCCACGGCCGGCGGGTTGGGCGAAGGACAGGCCTACAGCGTCGAAGTGATGGACGCGGCCGTACGGCGGGCTATCGCCAACCAAGGGGCGTTGGGGATGTACTGCAACTCGCTGATGTTGAATAAAGCCCTCTTCGGCCGATTGCCGGACAACCCCCCTGCCCCATTGGAGGCGATTATTGACGGTGCGGTGAAAACGGGGGCGGACTTGAGCCGCGTCGTGTCGTGGAACTATGCGAACTCGCGCCAGATTCTGGAGCAACGAATTCCGATTCCTGGTCTGTTGCATGATCGACTGAGTGTGGACTGGAGCGACAAGGAGAACCGGCCGCCGTCACCGCGATGGAGCGGTATGGGTGGAAATGTCCCCTACTGGCTGGACCGGCTGGAGCAGGGCGTTAAGGTCCACATTGAAGCCATGAAGCACAAGCGGGACGAGCTGGCTGCGCAGGCTCGGCCGCCCGAGGCCCTCTTTGAGGTGGCCGAGCCGGAGGCGGTGCGGATGGGAGCAGGTCTGAACCAAGTCTTCGCTGCAGTGTTGAATCGCAAGAAGCCGCCCTTGAGCCAGTTCCTGCCGGAAGGGCGAAAACCCAGCCGGTATGAGCGAGAGGAGGCCTTGGAAAAACAGCGGCAGATACACTTTGAGCGAGCCCGGGAGGCGGCCGAGGCATACCTGGCCCATTACCATCCAACTCGGCATGCAGAGATCCTCCGCGGGGCGCTGGTTAGCGTCTATCTGGGCGAGGAGCAGCGGTCAGACACGGCCGCATGGCTAGCAGGGGCTAGAGGTGAACTAGGGCAACTGCAGCCGGGAGTCGCGCAGAAGACGATTGAGGCGTTGCGGGAGATTGGGATATTGGCTGAGATTATGGACACAAAAGAGGGGTTAGTATTTTATCCCATTGGGTTCGACGCCGAAGGTCCTATGCCGAGATAGCGTCCAAGGTTCTGCTTACGCCTTCATATTTTTCTGGACTACCGCGCCCAATCTCTAAGGCAATAGAGTTGTGGCCGCCGCCGACACTGAGGCCGTTTGAACAGAAGCCCGATCTATTCTTGCTTCTCTTGCCGGATAGCTACCAGCCGATCCTGAAAGGCGCCTAAATCGGCCACCGCCAGGGCTTCGTCCAGCAGCCGTTCGAGCCTAGCAGCAGGAAGCTGTTCCAGGCTTTGGCGAATGCCGGCCGGGACCTCACCGAAGCGGCGCTCCAGCACCCGGACAATACTTCTTTCAAATCCTTGCTCAAGTCCCTGTTCGAGTCCTTGCTCAAGTCCTTGTTCGACGCCTTTTTCCAGAATCTCCTGATAGATTGGCGATTTTTCCAGTAGGTTCACATGCCACCTCACAATGCGCTCGACTACCGCTGGCTCCAATTTTATCATAGCGAACAAGGCCAGGATAGTCTCCAATTCCTCATGATCGGGTTCAGTCCTGATGCGGCGGACGCATTCGCGCAGAACTTCCTCGTCGGCCCCGGCCATCAACGGAACGTAAGGGAGTAACGTGGCCGGCAAGTTCTGGGCTAACGCTTCGCGGGCGTCCAGCTCCCACATTTTGATGATCTTGAAGTCCTGGTGGGTAACCAGGCCCATGAACTCCTCGTGGAAGCTAGTCGGCAGCTCGACGCCCGGCCCTGGTTCGGTCAGGTAGACGACAATCGGGATGATCGGTATATCCAGCTTTTGCCGGGCCATGGCGCAGTAGTTTTGCAGCCGGGCGGGCATCTTTGCCTCTGGGTGGAGCTGGAGTTCGGCCAGGGCGCCGAAGGTCAGGCCGTCCGGCCGTTGAACCAGTAGCAGGGAGTCGCCGCGCCGGGCGACAAATTGGAATTCAGTGGAGAGCACGTTCGTGACGACGAGCGTCGGGTCATCCAACAGCCAGCGGACCCACCCTTCCGGGTCACGGTCAATCAGAAACTTGCCACTGATATCCTTTTCACCCATCGTCATTATCCGGTTTGCCTGGCGAACGTTTGGTCATAAGAACCGCCCGACCGCTGACCTGGTCAGGAACTGGTTCGAAGTTTAACAGAAAATATGTTCTAGGGCGAGGAAGTGGTGGCCCCATGAATTGAACGCCACAAGGCGTCAATGACTGTCTTTCTAATCGGACTATACGTCAGAACCGTTCATTCCCCCTCAATGATCCGGGCTACCGGGCGGCCGCAACGGAGGCAGTGGCCGCGCAGCAGCAGGTCGCCCTGCCGGATGCTGCCCTTGAAGTCAACCATGACCGTTTCGGCCGCACAGTGGCGGCACCAGACGTTGCCCAGGAGCTGGGCCTGGATGTGGTCGGGGATGGCGTCCCAGAACCATTGGGCCGGGCGGGTGAAGGATTGGGTAGAGGCCAGCGGGGCCAGGACCAGCTCGCCCTGCCAGGTGACCCCTTCGCGCAACTGGCGGTTAACTTCGTCGAGGTCGAAGGCTTCGGGATCGAAATGGCCGCCGGCCCACTCCAGGGTGCTTTGGTGCTCCTCATGGTCGGGTTTGCCGATGGCTTCCAGGAAATCGGCGTAGCCCCAGGAGCCGCCGCAATCTTCCGGCGGGCAGGCCCGCGCTCCAGCCAGGCAGCGAGGCAGGAGCAGGTCTGGCTGGAGGGGGAGAATCTTTTCCAGGAGCAGTTCATGCTGCCAACTATCGCCGAAATCGTATTCGTAGGTACACGTCGCGCCTTCGGCGAGGAGGTAGCGCTCGAGGCGAGCCTGATGGACGGATACGCCGTCTTCGCCCCACTCCATCAGGGTTTCGGCGTCGGTGATGGTCAGACCATTGACCAGGAACTGGTGGAGGTGGTAATTCCACCAGCCCATGACGACCTGGAGAGTGAGGTGAAGCCGGTAGAAGGTCTCGTCGCTGCGCACCTGGAAGCGGCGCCAGATAGGCGGATCGATGCCCTGGAGAGTGACTTTCAACTGGTAGATGGCCGGTACGGGGGCTGGCATAGGCAACTCCTTTTCGGGTGAGTGGCTGGCTTCTTTACGCGCCGGCGGCCGGCCAGGTTTCCATGACTTGCCGGAGAATGGCGAATTCGCCGATGTGATAGGCGTTGTGATCGGCCACAACCAGGATTTCACGGAAGATGGTGTAGTCTGGGGCGTGGGGGATGGGCGCCGTCAGGTCTGTCGCAGGGTTGGCGACCATATCCTGAAGCGCCTGTAAGTCAGCCCGGAATTCGCCGATAGTTTTCTCCCACCGGTCGCCATCCGCTTCCTCGGCCGGATGCGGCCAATAGCCGGCCGGCCAGCGGGGCGAGGCGTGGGCCGGGTTGCGGATGAATTCGAGAATGTCCCATTGGGTAATGCGCAGGTGCTCCAGAATGTGCCAGGGGGTGTAGGGGACGTTGGCCGGTTTCGTGTTGAAATGCTGAGGTGGAAAATCGGCAATAGCCTGGTCAAAGCTCATGTGGGCGTTGCCGCCACCGAGAAGAGCCAGTAGTTGTTTGCGGATGAGCCGGTCCGAGTGCATCATGCAACTCCTTATTCTGTCCAGGCGCGCTTCAACTGAATCTCGGAGCTGGATTCAGTGAGCGACCAATCGTTGGGATATTGTCTCCAGGCGGGCAGCCCGGCCATTCTTGCTGGCCAGGGCGGCATATTTTCCAGGCGTTCATCCCACAGTGGCAGGGCGCTGACAAATGGGCTGAGGCGTTCGGCCGCATACCGGACAACCTGGCGCGCTTGCCCATTGGTAAAACGCCGGCGGTCGAGCGGGTAAGCAGGCTCCCGGCCCCGGCGTGGCTATCCTCAATCGGGCCATTGCGATAGGCAAAATGGATGATGGCATTGGCCAGCGTACGGTAAGGATGAGACACGGCCGTCTGGGCGCTTTCGGGGAGTATTATATTGTTGGCCTGGTGAATACCTACCAAAGTTCCCAGGATCAGTTCGAGAGGTTCCCACATTCGCTTGACTCGTCGCTCGGGCATAGGCAGCCACTCGTAAGCGCGGCGCAGCCTGTCAAAGCACGCCTGCTCGTCTTGGTGCCGCAAGCGTAGCAGATGGGCTAGATTACTTGCGGCCTCAATGTTAATCCGCCGCATTTCTTCGTCGCTGATCATGCTGGTTGCCGGATGTCTGGCCCGCGGGTCTACGGGTTTGGTCTCGTCCATCAGGACGGCCAGGTAGGTGCCCCATCTGAGGCAAAGCGCGGTGGCGCCGATGGCCAGGACCCAGTGATTGAAGCCTACAGTTGGCGATGGACGTTGATCCAGCCAGGCGCAAAGCTGGTCAAACAGAGGCGGGTCAGATGGGCGGAGGCAAAGTGTGTTTGCCTGCCTGGTCACTGTACTGGCATGGAGGGCCAGGTGTTCGGAAACGGTGACGATCAGTTCCATGTCTTCTTGAGGTAAGCTGCATTGGCGGCGCAATTATACCTTTCTGAACCAAGCCTTCGATCTGGCGGGAGGCGTATGGGTTCGTTGCCCGCTCTCAGAATAGAGAGGTGGGTTTTATCTGTGTGTCGCCCGCTTCATAGGTGGCATCAATTGCCAGGTTATCCCTTTGGGCTGCTGCCATAGATAGTTGATCAGCGCGTTCGTTTTCGACAATACCTTGATGCGCTTGTACCCATATGAATTCGACGTTTTGCTGATCACATAATTCAAGCAGTTGCTGCCATAGGTCAGCATTGGGCACCCACTTGCGGCCTTTTCGCCAACCCTTCTTGCGCCAGGAATAAGCCCACCCCTGAGAGATACTGTTGACCAACAGTTGAGAGTCTGAATAGAGGGTAACCTCACAGCGCCTTTTTAGCGCCTTGAGGCCAACAATGGCCGCCATAATCTCCATGCGGTTGTTAGTTGTCAACCTGAAGCCACCTGAAAGCTCTTTGATGTGACTGCCAGAAATCAGAATGACGCCGTAACCGCCGGGACCAGGGTTGCCGATACAGGCGCCGTCGGTGTATATAATCACTTTGGAGAGAGCCGTATGCTCGTTACTCATTGGTTCCTGCTTGCGCGAGACAAGGTTTGCAAGTCTTCTATTTCCGAAGCTGAATTTGCTGCAAATCGTGATACGAATAGCTAAACTCTCTGTACACTGTTATTCATACCTGCCTTGGCCAGGAAAACCGCCGGAGCGTTGTCTGGCGAGCAATCAGCTCTCAGGGCAATGCCTCGCAGGCCCGGCCGTCCCCATCGCCATCTAAATCGTGGACGTCCCGGCCGGCCACTTGCAGGCAGTAGACAAAGCAGGCCTGGGCCTCGGCCTGCGACTGGAACGCCCCGCAATTGTAGACATTGCCGGAGCAATCGCAGCCGGCCGCCGGCGCAGTTGTCTCCGGTGGGGCCGTCGCCTGCAGTGAAGGCACACTTTCTAGCCCGGCCGACTGCGCCCAGATGCCCCGCCCCGCCTCCCGCGCCGCCCGCTGCAGGTCCAGGAACAACTCCTGGTGACGTACGTCGGGCGGGAAGGTGGCCACCTGGGCGTACCCGAGTCGCACCAGCTCGGCATTGACGAAGGTGCCGTCCGGCAGGTAGACGTAGCGCAGCAACCGGCCGTAACGGTCGGTTTCGGAAACATCCCTCACCAAGAGGGCCGTTTGCCCTTCCACCAGCAGGCGATTGACCTCGGTGGCTTCACTGAAAAAGGGGTCGCCCCGCTCCGGCGTGTCCATGCCGATGTAGCGGAGGCGGTAGGAGCGGCCGCCAATCTCGACCTCGATGGTATCGCCGTCAATAATGGCAATCACTGTCGCCGTTTCCGAGGCGGCCGGTGGGATTGGGGTAGTGGCGGCCGGGGTAAATGACGGCGCGCTGGTGCTGACCGGTGTAACGGCCGCGTTGGAGCCGGCGTTGGACAACGAGCAGGCCAGAACGGCGGCAATGAGGATGGCGGCGCTCACGATAAACGCTGCGCATTTCCGAAAAGAACTCCACACGACAGCAACCATCATGGCAACTACCTTGGGGACCGGCCATCCCCACTGGCCCGCCGATTATCCCTAGTAGGCTCCCTGCCGGCAACAGGAATTGACCCGGAGCGGCAGGTGATATTCGGGTGACGTTTTAGAGACTCGCTTCCGCTCATGTAAGATTTTGGCCAAAAAGGGTATATTGATAAGTAGAGGAAAGGCGCCACTTTTGTACTGGTTTGGTCCTTCCTTGTTTGGAGAGCACAACCGCCAGCATAAAAGAGCTTGTGGAGCCTCCAAAAACGAACCAGGGCACAGCTTGGCCCCAGAGAAGCCGGTAAACGAATTTAACAGGGCTATGTTGGCTCTACTTTAACCACCCTGGACGGGAAGGAAAAGAAAATGCAAATTGTAAAGGTAAGGGTCAGTCGTCGTCTGGCCCTGGTATTACTCCTCTTGGTCTTATCGGCCGCCGCGTTGGCCTGCGGCACTTCTGGCGCAACCACCAGAACGCCGGCGCCGACTCAGGCTCTCGCCGCCGAAGACGCGACCGACCGGCCGCCGGAGGCTACACCCTCTCCTGAGCCGAGCGATACACCTCTGCCAACGGAAACAGTCCGGCCGACAGACACGCCCCGGCCGACCAACACCGTTCGGCCGACAAACACGCCCCGGCCGACCAATACACCGCGCCCAACCACAACGCCCTCGCCCAGCGCAACGAACACCGCTCTCCCCGCGCCCACCCAGCCGGCGGCGACCAACACTTCATCCCCGCCCACCCAGCCGGCCGCGCCCACGACGGCGCCGACCCAGCCGCCACCGCCTTCCCCTACCCCAACCCAGCCACCTCAACCAACGCAACCGGCGCCGGCTAACGTCCAGATAACGGATATCTTCTTCGATGGCGCCGTGCCCCAGACAGAGAGCGACGAGTACGCCGTTATCACCAACAACGGCGGCACGGCCGTCAATCTCAGCGGCTGGCGCTTGAACGCGGGCGACCCCGGCCAGGACTTCTGGTTCCCGGCCTTTGACCTGCAGCCCGGGCAAAGCTGCCGGGTTTACACCAACGAGTTCCACGCCGAGTATTGCGGCTTCAGCTTTGGCAGCGGCCGGGCGATATGGAACAATGATGGCGACTGCGGCTACCTTTATGACGCCAGTGGAGCGGAAGTTTCGCGGCGCTGTTATTGAGCAAGCCGTTTGGGTGGCTTGGCTTGTCGCAAAGCAGCAGCTTGTTGACCTGCGCCTACAACAGGCCCTCGTCCTTGAGAATTTCCCTAAGCATGGCAATGACGTCCGCCTCTTGCCCTGGACTCATGGCCGGCCGGGGCACGGCAAAGGTGTCACCGGCGACTGTTGTAAAGACGTAGAGAGGAGCCGTTTCGCCGGGTTTGGTTTCTAGCAAGCGCATCTTGCCGGCCTCGACCATCATCAGACAGAGACAGTAGGCAAAAATCTCGCGGACCGGGCTTTGCTGGGCGTCCAGGAGAGAGGCAAAGGCCTGAAGTTCTGGTGGAAGTTCCTCGGTGAAAGCCATAACGCAATTATAAACCGTTGTCGGCACAGCGCGAGGGGAATTGTTATGTTGGATGGAGAGGAGCAAGTTGCTGGATAGAAGCGACAGAAGTGGCAGACTTTAATTTATGGCCACAATCTTGGGCCGGCTGATGTACCAGGTAAGTAGCCTCGCTCCTGGCACCAGTTACGCTGCTCCCTTTAACCTGTCTGCTGTTGGAGAACCGTCCAGAAGCTGCTTACAGATAGTTTCCGGCGAGAAGAAGTGCCGTCAGGTTTGCAGTACTTCTAGTTCCAGAGTCCGGGTGCGCGTTTCCCTCTACCCCACTATAATCTCCAGTAGTGCCTTTGTTCAAGTGGGGTATTGCCAATGATTGACCCACAAAGTTATCGCCAATTGCAGGGCGCGATTGCCGGCCGGATCGAGAATGACCGCTTCCTGCTGGACCAGCTCCGAACTGAAATCCGGCCGCTGCAGGCTCAGGTCCGGCGCATCCAGCCGCGCAACACTACGGCCATCTCTGTCGTTGGCACCGACGGCGGCAGCAACCGCATTGCCTTTGACCCCTTCCTGATGCAAATCATCCGGGTCGTTGACTCCAGCAACAACGAATACTGCCTGGACGTCATCACGCCGACCACTAACGTGACCGAGAAGAGCGCCGAACAGTTCCATCCCAACGGCCGGCCGCGGACCCCTCTGGGCGAGATGATGGTCATGTTGGGCGTCCGCCATTTGGCCGAGTTGAGCCGGATGATTCGCCACAACGACGGCGGCCGGCCGGTCTCGCCCCACTGGGTGGACGTTTACCGCGAGCTGACCGAGTGGGCCGTGCTCTATAGCATCGTCCGCCAGAGCAATTTCGGCACCGACACCCTAGTCGTCTTCGACGGGCTGTTGCGGAGCCTGGTCTTTGCCGGCGACCTGTTTCAGCGGTACTTGCAAGAGTTGGCCGCGGCGCTAGCCGCCCACTGGCAGCAGAAACGGCACGTCTACCTGGTCGGCGTGGCCAAGCACAGCAAGGTCCTCACCCGCTACCGCCTGGCCATGGCCCTGGAGGGGGTGCTCGCCACCCATTACCCAGCCTACGTCGAAATCCCCCGCCATATCGAAGAGCGGGCTTATGTCCACGCCGAGTTTGCTCGCGGCGACGATGTAGTCCTGGAGACAGAACGCCTGAATAAGTTCGTGGGCGGCAAGATGTTTTTCGTTAAGTTCGGCAACCGGCCGCAGAACCCTATCTGGCCGGTGGATATTTACCTGCCCCAGGCCAAGCTGGCGCCGACGGTCCTGGGCCACCTCCTGGCCGACGCCCAAAACGGTTTCCCCGTGCCCTTTTATCCCCTCTGCCTGCAGCGAGCCCACAAGAACGCCGCCCTGGTTGATTTTGATTTCGACCTCCTCCAAGACCAGATTATCGACGGCATCCGCCGCGTCCTGGGCCAGGAGGCCATTGACCTGGACATCTTCCGCCTGCAAGAGGCTGACCCGGCCCAGGTCCGTTATGAATATGAATGACCATGTCTGAGCTTGAGCTGTTTCCTGCCGAGCAAATCATTGGCGTCTTTCGCGGTTTCCGCGAAGGCGGACTAGAGTTTCACGCTGACCTGGTCCTGCCTTATCGCAGCGAGTTCCAAAGCATCCCCATGCACGGCCAGTTTGTTCTGGTCCAACTAGAGACGCCAGATGAGGCCGTGCTCGGCCGCATCACCTCCCTTTCCTCGGCTGGCCGGCTGTCGTCCATTGGCGGCGAGGAGTTCAACATCCGCGCCGTCCAGGAAGGGCGGGCCATCCCGGAAGACCTGCGCGAGCAATATCTTAAATACCGGGTAGACATCCGGGTCCTGGGCGTACTGCGCCGGAACCACCGCCAGGGGCTGACCTTTGTCGCCTCCCACCGCCGCCTGCCTCACGTTGGTAGTCCGGTCGCTTTTCCTTCGGGAGAGGTGCTGCGGGAGATTGCCGGGCACCGCGAGGACGGCGCGCCCATCGGCCACCTGGCGCTGGGGGAATATGTCTTCGCCGCCGGCAGCCAGCAGCTGGAGCCGCTACCCTGGATGCAGGTCAGGGAGCCGGAGGTGTTGGTCCGCTTTCCGGTTCACAATCTGGTCGCCCGCCGGTCGTTTATTTTTGCCCGGGCCGGCTTTGGCAAGTCAAACCTCAATAAGCTGCTCTTCAGCAAGCTCTACGAAGAAACACCAACGGTCACCAAGCGCGGGGGCAAACAGGTGCCGGTGGGGACGATACTCTTTGACCCGGACGGTGAGTACTTCTGGCCCGACGACAAGGGCCGGCCGGGGCTGTGCGACGTGCCGGCACTGCAGGACAAATTAGTGGTCTTCACCCCGCGCACGAGCCCCAGCCCCTTTTACCAGTCGTTTGTGGCCGGCGGCGTTAAGCTCGACCTGCGCCGGCTGAAGTCGTCAGATGTGATCAGCATCGTCCTCAGCCCCGAACGACAGGAGCAGCAGAACGCCCGCAAGCTGGCTGGCCTCTCGCCGGCCAAATGGGCCGAGTTGGTCAACGTCATTGACCAGCATGGCAACCAGACGCCGCTGCGCGACCTGATGCAAATTCTACAGCTGGAGAAGAGCCAGGAGGTCGAGGCTCTGGCGGCCCGGGCCAACATGACCGTCATCGTCAAGATGCTCCATGACCGCAGCAGCCAGCTGCTGGACAAGCTGCTCACCGCCCTGGCCGACGGCAAATTGTGTATCGTCGACGTCTCCCAGATGCGGGGTGGCCACGCCCTGGCGCTCTCCGGCCTGATTTTGCGCCGCATTTTTGAGCGCAACCAGCAGGAGTTCACCAGCGCCGAGCCGCAGACCATTCCCGTCCTGGCCGTAGTCGAGGAGGCCCAATCGGTCTTGAACGAGCGGGCCACGGCCGCCGAGCCGTACATCGCCTGGGTCAAAGAAGGGCGCAAGTACGACTTGGGTGCCGTGCTGGTGACCCAACAGCCGGGCGGCATCCCCACCGAAATTTTGAGCCAGGGCGACAACTGGTTTATCTTCCACCTCTTGTCGGCGGCCGATTTGCTGGCCCTGCGCCAGGCCAACGCCCATTTCAGCGAAGACATCTTGAGCGCCCTATTAAACGAGCCGATTCCTGGCCAGGGCGTTTTCTGGTCCTCGGTCGGCGGCAAGCCCTACCCAGTGCCGGTGCGGGTCCTGTCGTTTGAACAGACGTATGCCGTGCTGGACCCGGCTTACAACCAGGCGGCCGGGAAAACATATGCTGGTCAGTTGCGCACTCGCTTTGAGGAGATACTGGAAGGCGTCAGCCGACCAATGGCCGAAAGTGTCGCTGTGGTGGATGCCGGGACTATAGCGGCCGACGAGGAAGCGGCCGAGACGGCCGGGCCGCCGGATGTGCTGGCCGCCCTGGAGCAGTCGGCCATCGCTGCCTTCCAAAAGAACCAGGAGATGCAGCAGAAACTGCGGGGGCCGTACGGGGTACCCTGGGGGGCACGTAGTCGGCTTCTTTACCCGCCTGCTACCGGCCGAGCTGGATGACCGGAATAGCGTGGCCTACAACCTGGTGGTTAAGGCGATGGAAGCCACAGTTGGTCCACAGGATGTGGCTTGGCATGCCCACCGGTGGACGCGCGCCAATGGAAAGGCGACGACTTATATCCGTTTGGGCGCAAAGAGGGAAGAAGAAACGGCTGAATAAATGAGCCTACCCTTTCTTGTTTTAGCATCTCCCAGGCTTGTGCTCTGCGAGTGGACTATCACTAGCTTGATGGAATGGACGCGATCAGAAATCGCACCTATTCAATAGAAGTTGAAGTGCGGTAATACGATATGCCTATAAAAAGTGCAAACACATAGAGACTTCGCTAACCGAAAAAGTGCAAAGAAAGTGATATTACTCCTTGCTATCGACTCTGTCCTTTACTAAAATGAGCAAAATGAGAATAAGAGGGTAATTCTGTGTTTCAGTCGCAACAGACACTTCATTCCCCTACAATGAATAAGTTAGAAAAGCCTGTCCGCTTTACCTTGTCTATTTTTGAACTCCAATAAGGGGCTGCCAGATGAAGGAGCCTTCTAAGAGGGCCAGCAGACGGTATACAATCATTCTCGCTATTCTTGCCAAAATCCAGCAAGCGAATCCTCGAACACACCAAGACGTTGAAGTAGCCCGCCAGGAGGCTCTTGAGGAAATTGCCCAAGGCGGCACCCACGAGGCCCTATCGGGGAACCTCACTAACGAGCCAAGCCGGTGGAGAATGCTTTCCATGCCGGTGGCTGACCGGCTGATTTGGAGCTGGTTATCGGAAGGCGTCGCCACCCTAGGCTCTCTATTGTACAAACACGCGCCGACGGCCGAAGACAGAGAAGCTGTCGAAAAGCTCTTCCAACTGACTGTGGCCTCCACACAGGCAGATATAGGTCAGCCGCTGGCGGCTGAACCAATTGAGCCGGCAGTCGAGGTCGAAACAACGCAAAGCGTCACCCTACACGGCGAAGTCGAGACGGCTGCGGAGCAGGGTGACCTGACGGCTGAGTTACCGGCTTCCGTTCACGAAGAACGTCAGCCGGCCGCGGCTGGCCAACCAGATGCTGTTGCCGAACCTTTAATTACCCCCCAGGATGAATCTATAAAGCAGGCGGACCTAACCGACGAGGGAACACTTCTGCCAGCTGGCCCTGCGAATGGAAATCGCCCAGCCCCTTCTCCAAGGATAACGCCTAAGCCTCTACGCCCCAAAACGAAGCCGGTTGTCCGGCCAGCTATACCCGTTGTTGAGCGCAAGAAAGCCCCGCCCCCCACCCCACCGATCGCCCGTGATACGCTGAAGACGTTGGATGAGTGGGAAAGCTGGCTGCGTTGGCGCATACGCTCTGTCGAACTCCTGGGAGAGACCGACCTGACAGAAAAGGAATACCAGCAAATAGGCCAATTATTGCGAAACAGATTGAAAACGATTACGCGGGACAAGGCCGATTCTCTACTGGAGAAGCAATACCCACTCGTCTTCGCTACGTTCTTGGTGGCCAGCGGGGTATATGACTATCAAGGTGGCGACTACTGGAATGGCGTCGAGCAGCAAACCAAGGCCAATTTCTACAAACGGGCTCACTGGGGCCAGCTCTTTGAACGCATCCTGGCTAAATTTCAGCTATCCAACTTCCCAGAGATGGCAGGCGAGGGCCACCCATTTGTCTCTGTGATACTTGCGCATGGCGGTATTCCCGATTACAGCTTAAGCGACTTTTTTGCCAACGTCTTGTTGCCTGCTGTTATACGCCCGCAGTACAGCGACCTGGCTACACCTGAGCTGCTGAACGCCTTGCTGGAGCGAACGGACGTCCAATCTTTCACCGATAAACCTGTCCGGCGTTTTCTGGAATATGGCGGCAAAGTGGCTGAAGACTTCTTTGAGCGGTCGCGAGAGATGATGCTGGCCTATATTGAGACCGGTACCTTGTCCACAGCTAGTGAAGTGGGTTTGCCGCAAAGGGTGGTTGAACGATTTGCCCGGTGGGCTATCGAACAGGAGACGCTTGATACAAAGCGGCAGGTGCGGGATCGGCTGCGCCTGCGCAAACCCGAACTTATCCTTGACCCTAGCGGAGAAGGTATTTCCCTACTGTTACCGGCTCAAGAAATTCCGGCCACCCTGGCTCAAGAAACGTTTACCTGGCAAATTACGGACAAAGCTCACCCCCAGGCTACAAAGACCATTCCCTCTCGCCTACGCCGTATCGGTTATGATCTCTTAACCGAGGCCTATACTGTGGCCGTTGAGGAGCCACTCCAGGAGTTAACGGTTCTCTTTCAAATAGGTTCAGAGGAAATACGAGAGTGGTCCATTGTCGTTCGCCCATCGGCCGCGCCTTTGCTGGCTTTTGACCCCCAAAAAGGGTCGCTCATTCCCTGGCGCCATTCCCTCCCGGCTGAACGACTCTGGCTGCTTTTTCCGGTCCAGGCAGAATTTATCTTCGATGGCGAGGCGCGCTGCCTGGAGGAATTCCCAGAACTGCCGGGAGCCTGGAGCGTCTTTCAGGGAGGTGACTGGGACCTGAGCCAAGTCCAGCAAATCAGGTTAGTCGAACCTGGCCGCGCCTGGACCGCCATCCAGGTGCGGCCCAGTGAACGGCTCTCGCAGCCCACCCTGGTAGGTGGCACGCGTTTCAGGTACGAGCCAGACCGCCAGGATGTTCCTTTGTATGTCGGCCGTCCACCCGGGCTGCGCATACCTCTGACCGGCCGGATGTCGGTCCGCGAAGAAATAAGCCGGTGGCAAATTACCCTGGAGAACCGCTGGGCGGCTGTGCCAACCATTGAGAATCCACGCTTTCGACTTGATGAAGTTGGCGACGCCACTACCGTAACCGAGGAGGCCATTTTTCTTGACCTGGCAGCACCTCATCTGCTGGGGGCGTCGCCACGCGGCACCTTTCGCCTGCGCGCCCGCGGCCCCCTGGGCAAAGATGCCGACTATCGCTTTCAGATCTGGCCGGTCGTAGAGGTGCAGGGGCTTGACAGCCTTTATATGCCTACGCCGTCCGGCCCGCCTACCGTCAGCTTTCAACTCATTTTGCCGACGGACGATCGGGTTGCTCCTCAGGTTGGGGTGACGGGCCTCAACATAGAAGAGGAAGGAGTTACAGCCGGAAGCTTCCATATTGAAGTTGCCCCTGATATCGTGTCGGCCGACTGCGTCTTGCTTCACGAAACAGGTTCCGGTGAGCCAGTGCAGTTGCCGGTTCGGTTACCCATTCCCCGCCTGCGTTGGGCCTTACCTGAGCAGGCGGAAAGCCTAGTCGTGAAAGAATGGACCGGCCAGACGCTAAGACGGGGTGTCCTGGAGCTTCTCCAGGCGTCGGCAATACCTTGGTTCATGCTCGATCTGCCCTATCATGGAGACGCCACTCTCCATTTCGGATTACGCCTCAGTGACAGCCGTAGCCAGCTTCTGCAGGAAGGCCGGGTCTACCCGGGCCATCGGCAGCAACGTTACTGGCGGCTTTCGCTGGGCGAGTTTTTGGACACAATACGCACTTCAGCCTCGCCGTTATTACGCCTGGACCTGGCCCTCGCCGGGGAACTGAACGAAACGATCCACATCCTGGCGCTAACCTGGCAAATTGAGGTTGAAGAAATGGCCTTGCAGCCGGCCGCCGGTGGTGATCCCTTGGCCTGGCGCTTCACCTGCCGGACCAGGCAGCCGCTGAAAGAGTTGCAAGCCTGCTTTTGGCCGGCCTGGCGGCCGTGGGCGCCGCCGTACATCCTCGCTCTAGAACCAGACGAACAGGGAACGACAACATTCACGACACCGGCTCTGACGCCCGGCCGCTATCTGGTGGAACTACAGATCGCTGATCCCTGGATAGGCGCCGGACAGCCAGCGCAGCGGCCGGTGGTCGGCGCGCCAGGCGTTTACCAGGTGGATACACACCCGCCGCCAGAATGCCTGGTGTTCCTTGAAGCCCAGATTCAGGCTATGCCCAACCCGTTCCGGGCTTACTTTGAGCGGGCCGTTCTCTTAGCAGACCTGGGCGACCTTAATGAAAGCCAAGAAGCGTTAGCGTGGTGCGTACAAAATAGTGACCAGGCCGATCTCCCTGATATTCTGGTCTTACTAACCTGGCTGCGGCAAATACGGGCCGGCGCGCTGGAGCAGGAATTAAAACTTAAGATGTTTGTGCCTGCCCGGCTGCGCCTGCTCCTGAAAGCCCGGCAAAACGGGCAGCTATCTGATGACCAATACCAGGTTTATCTTCAAGCAGCCCCGCCGCCGGCGCAACTGGCAGCGGCCGTCGCCCGCCTGTTACTGGAGGCAAACGAAGAAACGGTTGTTCCCCTGGCGCTGCAGGCGCTGATGTACCAAGACCCGGGCCAGGGCGTTGAGGAAGTGCTGGACCGGGTCAAAGAACGCCGCCTTTCTGAAAGGGACGCTGTTGGCTTGCTTGCCTTAAACGGCCGGGTGTCTATACAACTACTACAGGAAAAGACGGCCGATCTTATCGCCGTGCGCTTGCTGGAGGGGCTCATACCAGAATTCGGCGACCAGGTGCCGGTCGTCCGGCCGGGCACCTGGATCAACTGTGGTGTCGGCTGGGGCCAGATCCAGTACATCAGCGATCCCCAGACAGGTGAATCTATCGCCCACTATATTCAGGGAAGCAAACAACCTGTGCTGCGCATCCGCCTGCGGGCCGGCGAGCAGCAGGGCAGTGAATCGATTGAGGCAAACCTGGCGACCAAAACGGCCAAGTTTGCGGGAGTGGCAAAAATCTGGACCTGTTCAAAGTGTAGGCGCTTTACAACCGGCATCAAACATGACCTTATCAGCGAGCAGCATGATCCGGCCGTTCACGGCGGGATTGGCCCTTCCTTTGAACCACAAAAAAGCGTTGAGTGCCGCATTACCGGTCCTATTCAATATCGCACCCAGCGCCCCAGGAACATATGGCAATGAACCTCTCGGGTAATGACAGAAGATGCAACTGCACCCTTTAAATACCACCGGGCGCATTCGTGACGCCTATTTACGCTACCTAAAAACCCTCTTCCCTTTCCAGGATGAGCGGTTGCGGGATGCCTTTGCCCAAGCTTTACAATCCCCCGATCTCCTGGTCAAAGGGCCACTGGTGGAGGTGTCGGCGGCTTTTGAGCGCCAGTTTAGCATCAAAGACCTGGTTGAAGAGAAGGTGCTCCACCCCTCCTTCGCCCGGCTGTGCCACCCAGATCACCTGCCTTTTACGCGGCCACTCTATCGTCACCAGGAAATGGCCATCCGTAAGGCCACCGCCGGGCGGAATATTGTCGTGGCCACCGGTACGGGCAGCGGCAAGACAGAGTCCTTTCTTATCCCGGTGCTGGACCACCTGCTGCGCGAAGAAGCCACCGGCACATTATCCCGGCCGGGCGTGCGGGCACTCTTGCTCTACCCGATGAATGCCCTGGCGAATGACCAGCTCAAGCGGCTGCGGCGTCTGCTGGCCGACTACCCGGCCATTTCTTTCGGCCGCTACACGGGTGAGACACCCTATTCCCGGTCGGAGGGGGAAGAGCTATTTCGTAAGAATTTCCCCAGAGAGCCGCGCATTGCCAACGAATTGTTGAGCCGGGAACAGATGCAGGCTGAACCGCCACATTTACTCCTGACGAATTATGCCATGCTGGAGTACCTGCTGCTGCGGCCGGAAGATTCCCCCTTTTTTGATGGGCCAACCGCTGGTCGCTGGCGTTTTATCATCCTGGACGAGGCCCACGTTTACGATGGCGCCCAGGCGATTGAAATGGCCATGTTGCTCCGCCGCCTTAAGGACCGGGTTGCGCAGAGCGAGCCCGGCCGGCTACAAGCGATTGCCACCAGCGCCACGCTCGGCCGCGGCCGGCAGGATTACCCGGCCGTCGTCTCCTTCGCTAGCGAGTTATTCGGCGAGTCGTTTGAATGGTCTGACGATGATCCGGCCCGGCAGGATGTCGTCGAAGCCAGTCGCGTGCCCCTGGCCGCCCTCGGCCCGACCTGGGGCGCGGGAACTCCTGAATTGTATGCTGCCTTGCGTAGCGCAGTTGAGTCCGGTGCGGATGCCGCCTTTCTCGCCGGCGTATTGACGGCCCACGGCGCGCCGGCGGCCGTTGCCCAACAGGCCCTTCTGGCGGCCGGACAAGGAGAAGGAACAATTACCAGATTTTTGCACGCGGCGTTGAAAGGAGATGAAACAGTGCGGGAGCTGTACCGCCGCCTGGCCGAGCAGCCGCGCCTGCTGCGTGAGGTGGCGGCAGAGCTTTTGGCCAGCCGGCCCGAGGCGGCCGCGGCCGTCGTTGACCTGGTCGCCCTGGCCGTCCAGGCCCGGCCCGGCCCAGAAGAGAGCGCCCTTTTACCGGCTCGCTATCACCTCTTTGCCCGCGCCCTGGAGGGAGCGTTTATCTGCCTGAACGAAGCAGCCCACACGCCCGGCTCGGACGGAGAGGCGCCGCCGCGCCTTTTCTTAAATCGCCACGAACAATGTCCCTACTGCGGCAGCCGGGTCTTCGAGTTGGCGCTCTGCTCGCGCTGCGGCCTGGCCTACCTGATTGGCAATGAGCGCCCCGGACGCGAGCTGCCCCCAGGAGCCGCCCTGGACGTCGCCGGCGACCTGGCCTATCTCGTTCATGAAGCGCCCCGGACGCATGAGCTGGAAGCGACCCAGACCGAGTACTTCGTCTTTGAGATGCGGTTGTCGGATCAGGAAGACGAAGATGAGTTCGTGGCTGCCAGCGAAGATATGGAAAATATCGACCGGGCCAGGGTTGAGGCGTACCGGCTATGTGTCCGGTGCGGCGCCATTGCTCCCGGAGGTTCCCCTGGCTGCCGTTGCGGTGCCAGCTATACCCGGCCGATTATGCGGGTTCACGCCGGCCGGGGCCGCACCTTGAAGCGTTGCGTCTGCTGCGCCGTTCAAGGCAGTGGCGGTATCTTGTACCGTTTCCTCACCGGCCAGGACGCGCCCATCAGTGTTTTGGCCTCGACCCTTTACCAGGAAATACCTCCCGCCCACGATGCCGAGGCCCTGGCCTTTCCGGGCCAGGGGCGAAAAATGCTAATTTTCACCGACAACCGCCAAGATGCCGCTTTCTTTGCCCCCTACCTGGAAAGGACCCACATGCGCACCCTCCGCCGACGGCTGATCCTCCAGACGCTATTGGAAGATGAAGCCGGACAGGCCGGCCGGCTCCGCCTCCAGGATGTGGTCAGGCCACTCCTGCAGAAAGCTGAGTTACTGGAACTCTTTCACCAGGAGCAAGGCTACGAAGAACGGAAGAATTTAGTCAATAGCTGGCTAACCCTGGAAATAATAGCCCTGGACCGGCGCATCAGCCTGGAGGGCGTCGGCCTACTGCGCTTCAAGCTGGTGCGCCCGCGTGGCTGGCGGCTCCCAGAAGCCTTTCCTTTGCTCAAGCCGCCGTGGCAGTTGAGCCAGGATGAAGCCTGGGACCTGCTCGCCATCCTCCTGGACACCCTGCGCCACCAGGCAGTTATTACTTACCCGGACGGGGTGGACCCCCGCGAACCGGAGTTTGCCCCACGCAACCGGACTTTTTTTCTACGCGGCGAAGATGCCAGTCCGGCCGAGGGCATTTTTGGCTGGATGCCCAAACGCGGGTCGAACGCCCGCCTGGATTTTTTGGGCCGGGTCCTGGAAAGGGCGGCCGCTTTGGGACCGGCCGAGCAGGATACAATAGCCAAACAAACCCTCCATGGCCTCTGGCGCCACCTCACGGATAGCGGGCTATGGCCTGACCATCTGAAGGTGGAACACCAGCCTCGCCTGGGCACCGTTTACCGACTGTCACACAAAATGTGGGAGTTGGAGCCGACGCCGGCCGGGACAGCCGGCTGGTGTCTATGCGACCGCTGCCATAATCTCAGCACGCTGAACGTGCGCGGCGTCTGCCCTACCTACCGCTGCCCCGGCACGTTACGGCCGGTGGCCGAAACCACTTTCTTGGACCAGGAAAATCATTATCGCCGCCAATACCAGCAGATGGCACCCGTCCCGATTGCGGTTGAAGAGCATACGGCGCAGTGGTCCTCGGAAGCCGCCTCCAATGTTCAGGACCGCTTTGTGCGCGGCGAGTTAAACGCCCTCAGTTGTTCGACGACGTTTGAGCTGGGCGTGGACGTGGGCGATTTGCAGACCGTGCTGTTACGGAACGTCCCCCCGACAACGGCCAACTATATCCAGCGGGCCGGCCGGGCCGGCCGGCGCACCGACGCGGCCGCTTTTGTCTTGACCTTTGCCCAGCGTCGCTCGCACGACTTGACCTTCTACAGCCGGCCGGAGCGGATGATTGCCGGTAAAATTCGGCCGCCAGTGATGGTCTTGACCAACGAAAAAATCATTCGTCGCCACCTTCACTCGGTGGCCCTGGCCGATTTCTGGCGCTGGCGTTATCAGGAGTACGGCGAAAGTTACCGGACGGTCAGCGCTTTCTTTAGAGCGGCCGGTGCGGAAGGTGAAGACGGCGCCCAGGTTTTTCGTGACCATCTGGCCCGTCGGCCGGCCGACCTGCGGGCGACCCTGGAACGCCTGTTACCCGCTCACCTGCAGGACGAGCTGGGCGTTAGCCAATGGGCCTGGGTTGAAGCGCTGACCAAATCTGATGGCAGCGGTGTCTTTGACAAGGCCAAAGACGAATATACGATTGACGTGACCCAGCTTCTAGAGCTGGAACAGGAAGCGGGACGCAAGGCTGAGTATTGGAAAGCCGGCCGGTTCAAGGACATCAGGAACAACCTGGAGCGGCGGGCTCTGATCGGCTTCTTGGCCGCGCACAATGTACTCCCCAAATACGGATTCCCGGTGGATGTCGTTGAGCTAAAAACAGCTCACCTCAGCCACATTCCCGAGGCGGCTCAAGTAGAGCTGGATCGGGACCTGCGTCTGGCTATCTCCGAATATGCCCCTGGCGGGCAGGTCGTGGCTGCCAAGAAACTGTGGGAAAGCGCCGGCATCCGTTTGCTGCCCGGCCGACAGTTGCAGGAGTTCAAATACGCCGTTTGCGCCCAGTGCCAGCGCTTCTACTACGACCAGGTGGCCGTCCCGGTGGCCTGCTCCTGCGGCGAACTGTTAAATAGCCGAAATAACCTCCACGGAACCTTCCTGATTCCCGAACATGGCTTCGTCGCCGGCGACAAACCGGGAACCCCCGGTGATAGCCGGCCGCAGCGCACCTATGCTTCCCGCGTTTACTTTGCCGAGTTCCGCGCGCCGGACCGCAGCCAGGCCGTCGCCTTGTCGCTTGCGTTGCAGCCAGCCGTATCAGGCGCAGGGATGCAGCTTTACGCTGGTTATTCGCGTTTCGGCTGGCTGACCGTCGTCAACGCCGGAATTGGGCGACGAGGTTTTCGCCTCTGCCGGGCTTGCGGTTATAGCGAACCCGCGCTGACCAAGTCACGCGCCAAAAGTACCCATGAAGACCCCATCAGCAGACGGAGTTGCCGGGGAACCTTTGCCACTTACCACCTGGGGCACCGCTTCATGACAGACGTGATTGAACTGAAACCAGGGGGTTACCTGGCTTCGGCCGCGCCGCCCCACCTGTGGATTTCGCTGTTATACGGCTTGCTTGAAGGCGCCAGCGAGGCGGCCGGTATCCAGCGTGATGACATTGACGGTACACTCTTCTGGCGGCAGTGGGGCGAACCGCCGTCCTTAATCCTGTTTGACAACGTGCCAGGCGGCGCAGGCCACGTCGCCCAGGTCATCAAGCATTTACCAGAAACCATGCAGGCAGCATACGAGCGGGTGGCTCGCTGCCAGTGTGGTCAAGAGACCAGTTGTTACGAATGCCTGCGCAATTACCAGAACCAATATTTTCATGCGGAACTGCAACGGGGTATCGTCGCCACTTTCCTTCGGGAAGTCCTCGGCCAGGCCGGTCGCTCAGGCTAGCGGTGGAGGCGGCCGCTTCGCGAAGGCGACAAGTTGTCAAAGCCTACTGCCAACGTCATGGCCGGACTTCAACATCGCGTTCAGAGAATTAGAGATGTCGGGCTGCCCGATTGATCCTGAATATAAGGAAAGTGTTCTACAAATGCAGCCCAGGCGCCTGCCAAACGGCGGAAGGGAACAAGATGGCGAGCGTGGGATGCAGCTCACCCGCCTGGCTGCGGTCGCGGGCGGCTAATGCCCACGTTAGGGCGCAAGGAGGAAATGAAACTGTGGATGGATTCTCCCTCTTAGTCCTCATCTTCATCGTCGCTCTACTCCTCATTATACTCGTCCTTATCCTCTTGTTGTTCGCGAAGCGCCAGGACATCTCTATGGTAATCTCTCCAATTCAGGACATGACCCAGGAGATAGGCAGCTTGCAGGCAGACTTGAGAGGCCTTCAGGAACGTGTCGTGGCACGCCAGCAACTCGACCAGCAGAACGCCGATGCCTTGCGACGCCTCGAAGCAATTATAGCTGGGACCCAAACGAAGGGGCTTGCAGGGGAGAACATTATTGATCTCGTTTTCTCCCAACTTCCCGCTGACTGGCAGGCCCGCAACTTTCGGGTCGGCAACAAGGTCGTGGAGTTCGCCCTGCGTCTTCCCAACAAGCTTGTTCTCCCAATTGACAGCAAGTGGCCTGCGACATACCTGTTGGAGCAATTCGTGTCCTGAGTGGATACAGTCCAGCAACTGGAACTCAAGGCCCAAATCGAAAAGGCGGTCCTCTCCAGGGTCCAGGAGGTACGCAGGTACATCCACCCCGACGTCACTGTTGATTTCGCAGTGGCCGCTATCCCTGACGCCGCCTTTGACCTTTGCTCCGCTGCTCAAGTCGAAGCGTTACGAATGAACGTCGTCCTCATTGCTTACAGCATGATCGTTCCCTATCTCCTGCTTACATTCCAGACGATCCTTCGCTCCTCACAGAGTATCGACACTCAGAGAATCGCGGCTTATCTTGCAAGCGCTGAGAAGAGCCTATTAGCCCTCCAAGGTGAAGTTGAGGGACGATTCTCCACAAGCTTAACAATGCTCGAAAACTCACGCAATGAGATGCGCCGACTAGTCGCCACCATCAAGACAGGCCTGACGTCAGTCGAGGCCCTTGCCCCGACAGAAATGAGCCCGGCCGAAGTTACAGTCCAACCGGATAGCGGCGCGGCCACCTTCCTGCAGAGCCAATGACTTAGAAACTCCTGATCCATTTTGGATACCAACCGGGTGAAAGATGAAATCAAAAATAAGTCAGAACGCTACCAGCGGGAGACGGCAGAGGTGCTCTATGTGATGACCATCGTCGGCCTGAGTGCGGGCGGCTTCCCGTAGGGCTGGCCCAGAGTTGCCAGTGTGGTTGTAGTCATTATGGGTCTGAGCCTCGCTCTGCTTCATGAGAACAGGCTATGCGGCCGGCCAGGTCTCCATGACTTGTCTGAGAATGGCAAATTCGCCAATGTGATAGGCGTTGTGATCGGCCACGACCAGGATTTCACGGAAGATGGTGTAGCCTGGGGCGTGGGGGATTGGTGCAGTGAGGTCTGTAGTAGAGTCGGTTACAATGTCAGCCAGCGCCTGTAAGTCGGCCCGGAATTGGTGGATAGTTTTCGCCCATCGCTCTCTATCCGCTTCTTCGGCCGGATTCGGCCAGTAACCGGCCGGCCAGTGGGGCGAGACGTGGGCCGGGTTGCGGATGAATTCGAGAATGTCCCATTGGGTAATGCGCAGGTGCTCCAGAATATGCCAGGGAGTGTAGGGGACGTGGGGTGGTTTGGTATTGAAGTGTTGGGGTGGAAAATCGGCAACAGCCTGCTGAAAGCTCATGTGGGCGTTGCCACCAGCCAGAAGAGCCAATAGTTGTTCGCGGATAAGCTGATCCGAGGGCATGACGTCGCTCCTTGTAAATTGTGTTTTGCGGTGGTAATAACGTGATAACAGTCATGGATAATTGCTTTGGCTGGCGTTCTATGGGTTCATCCCCAGAAACAGCCGTCCACATCCGCCAACACCTGCTGCAGGCGAGCCTGGAGGGTAAAGCGCCGGCCGGCTGGCGGTGGCGGATAGGGCCACCAGGCGTCGAATTTGCGCATCCAGTAGAGGTGCCATTTAGCACCCGCTAGCGTCAGCCGGAACTGGCAGACCGGAAACAGATAGCGGTCACCATTCATTCGTTCTTGAATCTGGTAGACGCCTAATCCTGTTCCCTCGTCGGTCAGGCGCAGCGGGCCGTAGTTTTGTAAGGTCTGGCCGATGGTTTTTAAAGCCTGACGGGCCATGTCTGGCGGGATGATGTCCGGATTGCGGATTGCCTCCAGCCCGTCATCACCGCCGTATTCGTAGGCGTTGAAGTAGTAGACGATTTCGTTGATCGTCAGGTGGTGCTGGCGGGCGTATTGCTCGAGGTCGCCGGTGTCGTCAATGATGGGCGTCACGTCCTGGACAATCTGGCGCATGGTTGCCAGGCTGCGGCTGCTGGCCCGCCATTGGTTCCACTCATTTGACCAAACGTCATTCATCTGCGTTCTCCATACCAGGTGATCGGTATAGCGGAATTATACGCAGGATGGGTATGGGTGGTAGGTATTTCTCAGAGTGGAGGATGAGGTGTGAGACGATGTGGACTAGACTTGGATGGCCTGTGATTCGTTTCAATCGCGGGGGCGATTCTCCTGGGGGTCAAGCGAGCTACGGCTACTCCTGACCGGGACGCCGCTCCTCGTTTCAATCGCGGGGCGATTCTTCTGGGGGTCAAGCACCAGGTTGTCCCCCTGCGCTGCTGCTGCATTCATGTTTCAATCGCGGGGGCGATTCTTCTGGGGGTCAAGCTGTGGGCGGTTATTGAGTTGATGGGGCACGGCCGGTTTCAATCGCGGGGGCGATTCTTCTGGGGTCAAGCGTCCGACCGTGAGCCAGGAAATAACGGACGGTTTGTTTCAATCGCGGGGGCGATTCTTCTGGGGGTCAAGCGAGAGCAGGCTGATAGGTAGGCTATCCACGCAGAAGTTTCAATCGCGGGGGCGATTCTTCTGGGGGTCAAGCACGGTACACTGCCCGTGGAGGCGTCAATAGTTGAGGTTTCAATCGCGGGGCGATTCTTCTGGGGGTCAAGCTAACCGACCAGCAATAGTCATATGCACATTGAAAAGTTTCAATCGCGGGGGCGATTCTTCTGGGGGTCAAGCCTCGTCTCGGCCGTGGACGCTCCTGCCTGGTGGTAGTTTCAATCGCGGGGGCGATTCTTCTGGGGGTCAAGCTTGCCGCCAGCCGTATTCTAGATAGCGGCCGGCCAGTTTCAATCGCGGGGGCGATTCTTCTGGGGGTCAAGCGCCGGACGAAAATATGAGGCGGCCGGCCGGGCGCTAGTTTCAATTGCGGGGGCGATTCTTCTGGGGGTCAAGCCCGCCATAGGCTACAGGTGTAATGTGGTCTAGGGATGTTTCAATCGCGGGGGCGATTCTTCTGGGGGTCAAGCCCCGGTTTCGCACTAGGCGTGTGGAACGGCTCGACGAGTTTCAATCGCGGGGGCGATTCTTCTGGGGGTCAAGCCAGAGAATGAATTTTGAGCAGATGTCAACGATTAAGTTTCAATCGCGGGGGCGATTCTTCTGGGGGTCAAGCAATAATCTCGCTTTGAAGCCAGCGTTTCATTATAGTTTCAATCGCGGGGGCGATTCTTCTGGGGGTCAAGCCCAGCAAATAAGGGATCAAAATGGCTCCCTCAACCGTTTCAATCGCGGGGGCGATTCTTCTGGGGGTCAAGCG
>JAKEFB010000088.1 GCA_022616275.1 Chloroflexota bacterium | reverse complement strand
GAGCTACGTCATGCCCCAACTGTGCGCCGAGGGGCGGCTCGTCCGCGCCGGGACGCGCGGCGGCTGGAAAAGCGATCTGTACGAATACGCCCGCTTTGATCATTGGCTGCCGGGCGTCAACCTCAATGAGATGTCACCGGAGGAGGCCCGCCCCGTCCTGGCCCGGCACTACTTCGACAGTTATGGCCCAGCTACTATCCAGGATTTCCGCTGGTGGAGCGGCCTCTCTAAGGGCGAAGCGGCCGGCGCAGTGGACGCGCTGGGCGGTGAGCTGGCGGCCGTGGAGGTGGCCGGCGTGGAGATGCTGCTGCCCACCGCCCGCCTGGCCGAGCTGCGCGCCACGCCGGCCGAATCGCCGCAGGGCGCGCGCCTGCTGCCGGTGTGGGATGCCTACCTGATGGCCTACAAAGATCGCGCCCGCTATCTCCCGGCGCAGTGGTATGACACCGTCTACGCCAAAACCGGCGATGCGACCTCGACGGTGTTGCTGGATGGGACGGCCGGCGGCGTCTGGGACTTCGAGGAGCAGAAGAAAACGCTCGTGGTCAAGGTGGCCCTGTTTGAGCCGGCCGGGCCGGCGGTGTGGGATGCGCTTCGGGATGAGGTGATCCGGCTGGCGGCCGCGGCCGGATTTGCGTCGGCGGCGCTGGTGCGCTGCCACCAGCCTGTCACTCTGAAAGACGGCCCCCAGAACCGCTTCAAGTCGCCGCTGAAAGAGGCGCCCGGCGAGCAGGTTTTTGCGACGTAGAGGCAGCCAAGCGCAACCTGACGGCTACAAGATGATCTGGCTGATTCGCCAAACGGTGCAAAACGGCCGCTCCGCTTGGTGACTCATGCTTTTGGCGTGGTCCATTTCATCCGATTTATGAAACATGCCATACTTTTCTTTCTATTTCCTGGCCGTCGTCGGCGCGTCCGGCAGCGGCAAGTCGTCGGTCGCTCTATACGCGCCTCACTTGCTTTTTAGACTCAAGCTGCCCATAATTCTAATCATAGCTATGCCCCTGCCGCGCCAGGAGGCCCTCTGTTCACCCTGTACACAACGGCCGGTAAGGGGAGTGATGGTTTGCCAGATCGTCCTACAAAATTGAATCACCCAAAGAAGGAGGCACAAAATGAGAAGTATTCGATCCTTTAAGCTCTGGATAGGGCTGGCGTTGGCCCTTGCCAGCCTGCTGCTGGCGCTGGCCGGGTTGGCCAATGGTAGCAGCCAGGCGGCCGCGGCTGAAGCCGATGGCCCAACCATTTTAGGGCCGTATGTCAGCGAGCCGGTCTATCCTCACGTCTTCAACGGCGACCTGCGCGACCTGCCGCAACTTGAACGCGAAGAGCCGCTGGGGCCTATTCCCCTGCGCTACACGCCCGGCAACGCACCCAAGTGGAGTTCGCTGGAGCTGGCCGGCTGGACAGACCCCATCGCCCAGTTGACCCAGGGTCCCGGCCAGATGCCCGACCCGATTATTGATTTTGCCGGGCTAAACTTTGCCGCCAATGGATCAGGCTGGCCGCCCGATACCAACGGCGACGTCGGCCCCAATCACTACGTTCAGACGGTGAACACCTCTATCGGTATCTACAACAAGAGTACCGGGGCGCAACTGGTGGCCATGACTTTTGACGCCTTCTTTACCGGCCCAGGCGGCACGCCCTGCGACACCAGTAATGACGGCGACCCGGTGGTGTTGTATGACCCGCTGGCCGACCGCTGGATTGTCACCGACTTTGCCTGGTTCAACTTCAACACCGGCCCCTTCTACGAATGTATTGCCGTCTCCCAGGGGCCGAACCCGGTCACCGACGGCTGGTATTTCTACGCCTTCCGGGCCGATACTGACACCCTGCCGGGCTATTTGAACGACTATCCCAAGCTCGGCGTCTGGCCGGACGCCTGGTATATGTCGGCCAACATGTTCCAGATAGTGGCCCCTGGCACCGGCTTCGCCGTGCGGGCCTGGGCGCTGGACCGCGCCTCCATGCTGGCCGGCGGGCCGGCCAACGACGTCCATTTTGACTGCCTTGGCGCCGGCTGCGACAGCCTGCTGCCCAGCAACCTGCGCGGCGACCTGCCCCCGGCCGGCTCCCCGAACTACTTCGCCGCCGTGGAGCAGCCGGACACGCTGAACCTGTGGGAGTTTCACGTAGACTGGGGAACGCCGGCTAACTCCACTTTCACTGGGCCGACGCCGCTGACGATAGCCAACTTCGCCCAGGCCCAGGGGGTGCCCCAGTTTGGTTCAGGCGAGCTGTTGGACAGCCTCAGCCCCCGGTTGATGATGCAGAACCAGTACCGCACGGTAAACGGCGTGGAATCGCTGTGGCTCAACCATACGGTGGCCTCGACCGGCGGCATTGGCGGCGTGCGCTGGTACGAGGTGCAAGACCCCGGCGGCGCGCCGGCCCTGGCCCAGCAAGGCACCTACCAGCCGGACGAGCACCATCGTTGGATGGGCTCTATCGCCGCCGACCAGGACGGCAACGTGGCCGTCGGCTACAGCGTTTCCAGCTCGACGATGCGGCCGGCCATTCGCTACGCCGGCCGGCAATATGGCGAGGCCCCCGGCCTGCTGCCCCAGGCCGAAGCGGTGCTCATCCAGGGGACAGGCTCTCAATCAGGTGGTTTTAGCCGCTGGGGCGACTATAGCGCCATGACCGTTGACCCGGTGGACGACTGCACCTTCTGGTACACCACCGAGTATTACATCACCACCGGTAACAACTGGCAGACCCGCATTGGCGCCTTCCGCTTCCCCTCCTGCGGCCAGCCGAAGGGCTGGATTGAAGGCACGGTCCGCAACTCGGTGACGCTGGAGCCGATTGAGGGGGCTATCGTCGTGGCCGAGTCGGTGTCGCAGACGTTGAGCGTGCAGACCGACAGCAGCGGCTACTACACCATGACCCTGCTGCCCAACACCTTCGACGTGCTGGCCACGCCTTTGCTCCCCGGCTACCCTGTTAGCAGCACCGTTTCTGTGGTCACTCTCGCCGTAGGCAACACCGAGACGGCCGACCTCTTCCTGGACCCCGTTCCTTACCTGGTGGAGGACGCCGTGCAACTGGACGACAGCGGTCCGAACGGCAACGGCAACGGCTACGCCGAACCAGGCGAGCAGGGTATCCTTCTCTGGGAAGGCTTGCTGAACGCGGGCGCGCTTACGGCCACAAACGTAACCGCCAACCTGGTGAGCCTGTCGTCGGGCTTAACGATTGACACCGCCAGCGCCGGCTACCCAGACATTGCCGCCAGCGAGGTGATGACCAACACCACAGCCTTCGCCTTTTCCGTAGACGAGACTGTCATCTGCGGCGACGACCTGGACTTCCAGAAGACCGTCACCAGCGACGAGGGGTCCTGGACGATTGACTTCACCCTGAACGCCTCCATCCCGCTGCCGACGGCCGAAATCTTTAATAACGACGTGGAAGGGGGTGCGGCCGGCTGGACGACGGGCGGCACGCCGAATACCTGGGCCATTACCACCGAGGACTGGCACAGCCCGACCCATTCCTGGACGGATAGCCCCGGCGCTGATTACGGCAACAACGTCAATAACTACGTCCGCACCCCGGCCTATAATCTGGCCGGTCAGCGCGGCGTCCGTTTGAGTGGCTGGTACAAGTGGGAGCTGGAGCCTGGTTACGATTTCGCCTACATCGAATACTCTTTGAACGGCGGTACGACCTGGAACAGCACGCCCCTGCAGGTCTTCAACGGCATTGAAGATTGGACCTATGTCGAGGTGGACGCCTCGGTGCTGGACAACCAGTCCAACGTGGCCCTGCGCTGGCGTCTGGACACCGACGGCAGCGTGATCTTTGACGGGATTCACATAGACGACCTGGTTCTCACCTACGAACCATACGAATGCACCTACGTGCCACAGGACATGTTCTTTGTCTATCTACCCTACATAGAACGGGAGTAGCCTGATAGGCGATAGGTGATAGGTGACAGGTAATAGGTGAAGAGTTAGTGGCCCTCCCGCGGGTGTTGAACCTGCGGGAGGGCTTTTTTAGATGGGCTGTTTACTGGATGAAGCTACGGTTGACACCGTCGTCCTGGGCGCTTCCAGCTATGCCGTTTACAATAATGGCGAGGTCTGGTGTACGGAGCTGGTTGTCCAGCGTGGGCAGGCGGTCGCCGTTGGCATGGCGGCCGGAATGAGTTTTACGATCCTGTTCAGGATGATCGGCGGCTTTCTCATAGTTTTTGTGATTACGACGGTAGCGGCGTTATTGTTTCAAGAAATTCGTAGGAGACCACGTGAGCTTAGCCAGGACTGATTATGACTCTTCCCTTCAGCGAACTGTTGAGGGAAACCTCTTGCATTCGAACGACAGGCCCTCGATTCGGATCAAGGTAAACGGCGCTTTTAGCTACGTTGGCGGCCTCAGCTTTGTGCTTTACGGCGTAGCCCAGGTCGAGCAGCACCACTTCGTCGTCGCCGGGGCGAACGGCCGGGTAGCCCGGCTGTTGTGGGTCCAGTTTGAGGGGTTCCTGGACGACAATTCCCGCACGTACAACTATCGCATGACGGATGGGCTATCGCTGGGGGGATTTGAGTTTTTACACGACGCGGACGTCATGAACGTGGACGAGGATTATCGCCAGCGGCCGGCTTCGGACAGCGCGCACGTGGTAGAGTACCTGAAGGAGCAGGGCTTCAACTTCAGCGGCGACACGATGTTCAAGCGGCTGGTGTGGCTGGACGAGGCCAGGCGCAACGAGCTGATGTTCATTTACTCTGAGGACCTGGCCCCACCGGCTTTCGGGTGGCGGATTTGGCCGGGGGTGGGGTAGCGGCCGGCCGGTGGCCCATGCTGTCCCAGGCGCTGCACGAACGCGCCCTGGGCAGTTTCACACTACTGCCAGTTTAATAGCCAGGGCCATTTACGCCTGACAATAAGGATTAAGAATAGTATGATACTATTCTTAATCTTTAACTGATTAGGCAACTTGTCATGATTTCCTGTGGTTCAATAATAAGTTAGGCACTACCACCTGTTCCTGAGGAGACCAAAGATGCCGAACTACATTTGTGTGACGTGCGGAAACCAATACGCGGCGACCGAAGCTCCCCCACTTCATTGTCTGATCTGTGAGGACGAGCGCCAGTATGTCAACCCCAGAGGTCAATCCTGGATAACGCTTGATGAGTTGGAGCGGGAGCACCACAACGTGGTGAGGTCATTGGAGCCCGGGTTGGCTGAGATTGGGACTGAGCCAAAGTTTGCCATCGGGCAACGCGCCTTACTTGTGCAGGCTGCTAACGGCAACGTGCTCTGGGATTGTGTTAGCCTTATTAATAAGGCGACCATCGAAGCGATCGAAGCTTTGGGTGGGATCTCAGCCCTGGCGATGTCTCATCCCCACATGTTTGGCAGCATGGTCGAATGGAGTCAGGCGTTCGGCAAGGCGCCGATCCATCTGCATAGCGACTACAAGCAGTGGGTCCAGCGGCCCGATCCCGTCATCGAGTTTTGGGAGGGGGAAAGCCACGATCTGGACGAAGGGCTCACGCTCCACCGTTGTGGCGGCCACTTCAAAGGCTCGACTGTCCTGCTGTGGCCGGAAGGAGCGGAGGGACGCGGCGTGCTCTTGAGCAGCGACACGATCCATGTGGCACCGGATCGGCGACACGTATCGTTCATGTATAGCTACCCTAATTACATTCCACTGGCAGCTTCGACCGTTGACGCCATTGTTGATAAGGTTATGCCGTTGAAGTTCGACCGCATCTATAGCCACTTTTACCACCTGGCTATCGAGGCGGATGCCAAAGGAGCCGTGCAGCGATCGGCGGAAAGATACAAGCAGGCTATTGGGATCCGAAGCTAGTCTTCGTTCAGGCAGCCTAACCACTCGCTGCCAAAGTCTGCGTCTTTGCAGCCAAATTTCATCATTCGTTAGCGAAGCGCTACTTCAAGCTGAGAGTTCAGAAACTCCTTCACCCCTTCACCGCCACGCAGGCGCAGCCACACCGGCCCTTGCTGGGGCGTGACCTCCAGCTCAAACGAGAAGAACGGGCAGCAAAGCCGCTCGCGGCTGATGTAATCGGCCAGGAGGGGATACACATCGGCCGTGAAGCGGAAGGCATAGCCGTCGGCCAACTCCTGCCGTTCCTGGGGCAGCTCGAACAGCAGGCGCTCGGCCAGGGCCAGGTGCGGCCGGCGCTCCGTCTCCTCAATCGCCCCCAGGTCGCAGGCCAGGGGGATGGTGTCGGGGGTGGTTGTTGTGTCCATAAACAATCTCCTTTCAAAAATTAACGCAAAGCAACGAAGGCCCAAAGGCGCAAAGTTTTTAAAGAATACCTGCGTCTTGGCTTCTTTGCGCCCTAGCGTTAAAAACAACAGTGGTTCGTCGTCCGTCGTTTGTCGTCCGTCGTCCAAAAATAGTGTACTATTTAAAGTACACTTTAAGTCAAGAGGGTATTTTGATGGATGGCATGACGATTGGCGAAGTGGCGCGGCTGGTGGGGGTCCGGACTTCGACGCTGCGCTATTATGAGAGTATTGGGCTGCTGCCGGCGCCCCGGCGGGCCAACGGCCGGCGACGTTACGACAGCAGCGTTGTCCAGACGCTGGCGGTGCTGCAACTGGCGCAGCGGGCGGGGTTCACTATTGCCGAGATGCAGACGTTACTGCACGGCTTTGAACCGGACACGCCGCCAGCGGCGCGCTGGCGCGTCCTGGCCCGGGACAAGATCATCGAGCTGGACGCCCAAATCGAGCGGGCGCAGCAGATGAAACGGATCCTGGAAGCTGCCTTGCAGTGTGGCTGCCTGCGGCTGGAGGATTGTGCGGCCGTGATTGACCAGACCCCGTAGGTCGGGGCACGAAGCGTGCCCTTGGAGACCTACGGGGTCTTAGGATCAGGCCGCCGTTGCCCGCTTTCCACAACACGATTACAATCTTACCAGCCGGCCGCCTTCCGGCTGCTTCTCTCATCACCCTACTCAACGCTGGCAGAGACAATCTTCTCCATCTTAGGCAGATAAAGGAGTGACTACGTTATGGTTGGAGCATTTTTCGGTTTTATCATCGGTTTTCTGGCCTGGTTCGTCCTGCGCTACGTTCTCACCGGCTTCTTCACCGTCAACCAGGACGAGCTGGCGGTCAAGACCAGTTTCGGCCGGGCCCACCGGATCAAGGACAAGACAACGATGGACGACCCGGTTTCCGAGCACCTGAAAGAGGAAGAACGGCATCGTTACACCTTTCCCCAGGTCCACATCATCCAGCCTGGCGGCCCTTACTTCCGCTGGCCGTGGCAAAGAGTCCGCAAAGTGTCCACGGCCACCAACACGGTGGAAATGGCCTGGGACCCGGACACGCCGGCAGCCAATCGGGGCGGGACGATATTAGAGGCGGTGACCAAAGACCACCTCAACATTGGTCTGACCGGCCAGATCCGCTACCGCGTCTCCGAGCGCAACCTGTACGCCTACATCTTTGGCGTCAAAAACCCCATTGCCCACGTGATGGGTTACTTTGTCTCTGTGTTGCGTGACCGGATTGCCAGTTTTGAAGCGCCGCACGGCGAGAGCGATCTGCCGGTGGACCTGGAGGCGATTGGCGGCGTGTCCATCAACGACCTGCGTAAAAATCTGACCGACTTGAACCTGCACATGGACCAGGAATGTCTCTCCTCGGCCGCCCGCTACGGTATTGTCCTGGACGCGTCGCTGATTACCGGCATCCACCCGCCGGATGAGGTTGAGTCGGCGCTGGCGGCGATCAACACCGCTCACAACCACGTCTCGTCAGAGATCAGCCTGGCCCAGGCCGGGGCTGACCAGAAAATTGTCCAGTCGAAGCGGGCGGTGGAGATTGAAACGCTTAACGCCCAGGCCGAAGTGGAACCGCTGAATGCCCTGGCCGATCAACTGGCCGAGCTGAAGGAAAGCGGCCCCGGCGTCCTGGAGGCTTATCTGCGCAATGTCCGTTTGAAGTTATTCGGCAAGGCCAGGCAGGTCTTCTTGGAGGTGGAACAATGATCCTCGACAATCTGGGTGCTGCTGCCGCAACGGCGTTTTTTACCTTTTTTGCCTTTCTCTTTGGCGAGCCTCTCGTTCGCTTCCTGCTACGCTTCTTCGGCGTTTACGCCGTCGTCGAAGAGGGAACGTGCCACGTTTATATTCTCTTTGGCAAGGTGCGCCTGGTGCTGACCGAGCCGGGGCTGCACCTGCTGTGGCTCAAGATGGGGCCGCTGGCCTTCCTGGCCCGGATCATCGGCCAGCGCCGCATTTTGGATATGCGCCTGGACCAGCAATATCTGCGCAGCCAGCCGGTGAACTCGGAAGAAGGCGCGCCGATGGGCATAGGCATCTGGTACGAGATGTATATCAACGACCCGGTCGCCTATCTGTTCAAGAACACCGATCCGCGCGGCTCGCTGGCGGCCAACGTCAGCAACGCCACAGTGCGTTCGCTGAGCAACCTGCCCCTGGCCGGCATGTTGGAGAGCCGCCACGTCATGAGCCGGATGGTCCGGGAAGAGGTCTCGCCCAAGTCTGAACTATGGGGTTACAAGTTAGGCTCCGTCTACATTCGCAAGGTCCACTTCCGCGACCACGGGATGATCCGGCAAATTGAGGAAAAGGTCGTCAACCGTCTGCGCCAGGTAACGTCGGCGATTTTGCAGGACGGGGCCAACCGGGTGAGCGTGATCACCAGCAAGGCCGAGCGGCAGGCGGCGGTCGAGTTTGCCAAGGCGGAGGCGATGCGGCCGAAAATTATCGGCCAGGCGCTGCGAGAAATTACGGCCGACCCGGAAGTGGCCCAGGCGATGTTCCAGATCCTGGAAATGGAAGGACTCCTGCGCAATGAGAACCAGATTGTGATGGTACCGCCGAACGGCGACGTCCTGACCCAACTGTTGGCGGCCACGTCGAAGCCAGGGTAAACGGCAGGATCACTTAGAAATGGGACGCAGGTTTTCCTGATAGACGCGGATTTTATTTTTTATCCGCGTCATCGGCGTTAATCTGCGTCCTATAAAGTGACCGGCTCAAAAATGAGCAACTTCAGCCCGCGCAGCAGCTCAAACCAGCGGACAACCAGCTCGGCGTCGCGCAGGCCGGTTTCCATCTCAATCAGTTCGACGATTTGCAGGGCGGTGCGCCGGCCGTCGGCCCAATATTCGGCCAGGGCTGGCAAGGTATAACCGCCGGCCGGGCGCTTGCGGATCACGTTAAACCAGTCTGCCCGTTCGGCCGGGGAGAGGGCCGACAGGGAGCCGATGGCGCTGCCTGGTCCCCGGTAGAGGCGGCGCGGTGTGAGGGTGGCAGCCTTCTGTTCCCATTCGTCCGCTTCGGCCGGCGGTTCAGCCATCCCATCCGCCCCCAAGGCAGCCAGCCGTGTACCGGCCGCCTGCTGAAGCCGGCGACGCTGCTGTTCTACGGAGCCGGCCGCTTCACTGGCCAGCGTCTCGGCCAGGGATTCTACTTCAGACCACAATCGGGCCAGGCCGTGCAAGGCGACCTGGTGCCGCTCCAGGACGTAGGCCAAGCGGCGTTCGGCCAGGGCCAGGCTATCGTGGGTGGCGGCCGGCGCGTCGCCGGCCCACATCTCGGTGACGTGGCCCTGGGCCAGGTGGGCCAGCCGAGCCTGGAAGCGGGCGGTCATTTCGTGGGCCAGCCAGGTGGCCTCGTCCCGGCCGGCGGCGGCGATGAAGTAGGCGTAGGCGGCGGCCAGCGTCCCGGCCCGGGCCAGCGAGGCCGGGTCTACTTTGTCCAGCGTGTCGGCCGAGGTGTGGTAAAACTTGTCCGGCCATTGGATGAGCATGGGCATGGGCACGCCCACGGTGGGGTCGGAGAAGATGTAGTGGTCGGAGCCGCCGGAGAAGGTGGTCGTGGCGTAGCGGACCAGCGAGTAGCCATCCAGGCCGGTGTACGTTTTGACTTCATTGAAGAGCCGCTCGCGCAGGCTCTCCAGCAAGTCGGCGGCGTAAGAGGCGGCGGCGTCGGGCGGCCGTTCGATCAGGAAGACGGAGCCGGTCTGGCTCTGGTCCTCGCCGACCATGTCCAGGTTGAGGCCGGCCACCATGTGAGGGATTTCGGCCTCGTGGCGGGAGAGGTAGGCGTAGGAACCGGTCATCTCCGGCATCCACAAGAAGCGGATAGTGCGTTGCGGCGGGGGCAGCTCCCCGGTGGTAATCAGGCGGTTGAGCGTCCGGGCCGCTTCCAGGTTGGCGGCCACGCCGGAGGCGTTGTCGTTGGCCGAGGGCTGGGGGTGGCAGAGGTGGCTGACGAGCACAACCTCGTCTTCACTCTGGCCGGGAATGAGGGCGGTGACGACTTCGATGTGGCCGTCGTAGAACCGTGTCTTGACCTCGGCCCGGAGCTGAACGGGCGGCTGGCCGGCGGCCGCCCGCTGGCGGATGAGCTGGCGCAGCCAGGCCCCCTGGCGGGGTGAGAGGACAAAACCAAAACATTGCTTTTCGCCCGGCCGACCGGACCACCAAAAGGAGGTGTATTGCCGGACGTCAGGCAGGTCTATGGCCTCCCGGACCGGCGGGGCGCTGCTGACACCGTCAAAGAGGATGCCGGCCGCGCCGTACTGTTCGACGGCCAGTTGGCGCACCGGCTCCACCATGTCCCGGGTGAGAACGATCTTCCCGGCCACATCCAGCCCTTCGTACTCAGCTTCGCTCAGGCCATCCTCCAGCAAGACCACTTCGACCTCGCCGCTGAAGGGGGCGCTGCGCTGGATGAGGGACAGCTTCAGCTCGCGGTAATCGGCCAGCTTGCGAGCCTGGCCGGCCGGCTCAACCAGGTGGAGGGTGGCGCTGTCGGCGGCCCATTCCTGGAAGGAGCCGGCCGTCCAGAAACGGGTCTGGTAGTTGGCCGGGTAGCTCTCGACCTGGGCCTCCAGCCCGGCCCGGCGCAGCTCGTCAAAAACGTAGGCGGCGGCGGCCCGGTAGCCGGGGCTGGCCTGAATGCGGTGGTTGCGGATGACGGCGGCGACGTCGTCTTTGGCGGCCGGGCCAGAGCAGGCCTGGCTAATGCGGTCGAGCAGGGTCTCTAAATTCACAGTTATTCTCTCCTCAATATAGAAGGTGTCATGTGTCAGGTATCAAGTGCCAAGTGAACGAGCTTTAGCATTGTCAAAGCCTGCTACGTGATACATGACATGGAAACACATGATACATCCTTCACCAGGAAGCGGCGGCGTAGATCTGGCCGAGGAAGCGGCTGGGGACGGTGGCCAGCAACTCGGTGTGGCTAAAGCCGCTGCGCCGGGCCAGCGTCGCCCAGCTCTCGTACGATAGCGGGTGGGGGACCCAGGGGTTGCCCCGGTCGGTATTGTACTCGACCAACAGAAAACGGCCGCCTGGCCGGAGGTAGCTCTTTAGTCCTGTCACCAGGTTGTCCTTGCGGCGGACGAAGTGGAGGGCGTTGGCCATGAGCAGGCCGTCGAGCGGGGGAAGGGTTAGCGGCCGGGTGAAATCGGCGACCTGATAATGGACAGTCACATCGGGAAAACGGGCGGCGATGGCCCGCTGCTGCTGGCGGAGCGCCCGCTCGTCCTGGTCTATGGCGTAGATTTCGGCCGTGGGGCCGGCCACTTCAGCCAGGGCCAGGGTGAAGGCGCCTGTCCCCGATCCCAAGTCGGCCCAGACGCCGCCCGGCGCCGGCACGCCTTTGCGCAGCAGGTAAACGTGATCGTCGTGGTCCATTGGCGCTCTATTGTACTATGTTTCTGGCCCACCCTGGCGTACAATAGACCGGACTTCGATACCCTGACAAGGAGTGTATAGTGGAAGCAACAGTTCACTGGCATCACGGACTCTCGTTTACCGGCGCGGCCAATAGCGGCTTCACCGCTGACCTGGGGGCTTCGCCCTCGGTGGGGGGTGACAACGACGGCATGCGGCCGATGGAGATGATCCTCATTGGGCTGGCCGGCTGCACGGCGATGGACGTCATCTCGATTTTGCGCAAGAAGCGGCAGGACGTTACCGGCTTTGAAGTGAAAGCCTACGCCGTTACGGCCCCGGAACACCCCAAGGTGTTTACCGACATCACCATCCACTACATCGTGCGCGGCCACAACGTTGACCCGCAGGCCGTGGAAAGGTCCATTGAACTGTCGGAAACGAAGTACTGCCCGGCCCAGGCCATGCTCATCAAAGCGGTCCCCATCCGATTGACTTACGAAATCATTGAGGAGTAACAAAATCGGGTAGTGTCCCTCAATAGCGTGTATAGACATAAAGTTAAAGGTCATCACCTTGTTCAAGTTCACGGCGAAAATCAGGGGGCACTCGATAACTCAACAGTTCTTCCATCGACCACACGTGGTCGGTAATGCCAGCCGCCATCACAGGG
>JAKEFB010000087.1 GCA_022616275.1 Chloroflexota bacterium | reverse complement strand
ATTGCCGGCGATGGCTGGTGGCGCAGCGCCCGGATCGTGCTGCAAAGCCAGATACTGGGTATTGCCCTGATCCTGGTCGGCGTGGGGCGGGCCTGGGCCGATTTCGACCCGGCCCGGCCGGCGACGTGGCTCTTTGTGCTGGGCATGGCCAGCCTGTTGGCCAGCCTGGTTGCCTTCTATACCTCGATGGAGGGCCGGCTGCGCCGGAGCGGCCGTGAGTTGGCAGAATGAAGCAATCGGCGTTTCCCTTTCCCGGCCCCCGGCCGAACCGCATTCTGGGCCGCTCTGGCAATATTCTGCAATTGCTGCGCGATCCCCTGGGCGTGATGGGCCGGCTGTTCGAGAGCTACGGCCCGCTCGCTGCCCTGGTTGCCGGCGGGCGTACCCATTTCTATTCACCCCTGCCCGATTGCCCCGGCACCGTCTTTGCCTGCGGGACGGAGCAGATGCGCCAGGTAGTCACCCAACCGGATCTCTTTCACCACTACGCCGCCTCCGGCCGGTTGTATCCGCCTGGCGACGACGTTTCGCCACGGCGGCGGGCGCTCAAACATTGGGGGGCCGGGCTATTTGCCGTCAACGGCGAGGAGCACCGGCGGCACCGGCGGCTGATGCTGCCGGCCCTGCACAAGCAGCGGATCGCGGGCTACCTGCCGGTGATGGTCGAGGAGACGCAGCGGATGCTGGACCGGTGGCGGCCGGATACGCGGCGCGACGTGCAGGCGGACATGGTCGGCCTGACGATGGCCATTGTGTTGCGGTCGCTATTTGGCGCCGGCGGTGGCGAAACGGCCCGGCGCATTGGCCACGCGCTGGAGGAGTCGCTCCAGGTGCTGTTCAAGCCGGCCACGACTTTCCTACCCTTCGACTTGCCGGGATTGCCTTACCACCGTTTCATCAACCTGGCGGAGGAGATTGACGGCGAAATGCGCCGGCTGATCGCCCAGAAACGGGCCGAGGGGGCGGCCGGCGAGGATATGTTGGGGATGCTGCTGGCTGCCCACGACGAGGGTGGGGCGCGCTTTACCGAGGAGGAGCTGCTGGCCAACGTGATGCTCCTCTTTTCGGCCGGCCACGAGACGACGGCCAACGCCCTGACCTGGGCGCTGTTCTTGCTCTCGCAACACCCGGCGGCGCTGGCCGCTCTGTTCGACGAGCTGGACGGCGCTCTACACGACGGCGCGCCGGACCTGGAACAGTTGCCGGCCCTGCCGTTGCTGGAGGGGGTGATTCACGAGAGCATGAGATTGCTACCTCCGGTGCCGTGGATTCCGCGGGTGGTGGCCCGGCCGGTGGAACTGGGCGGCTACCTGTGCCCGGCCGGGACGGAGCTACTTTTCAGCATTTACCACACGCACCACCTGCCCGAACTGTACCCGGAGCCGCAACGCTTCGAGCCGCAGCGCTGGCTGGGCATTCGCCCGGCGCCTTACGAGTACGTGCCCTTTAGCGCCGGGTCCAGGACGTGTATCGGGGCAGGCTTTGCCATGCTCGAAATGAAAGTCGTCCTGGCGATGATCTTGCAGCGCTTTCGGCTGGAACTCGTTCCGGGTTGGCGGGTGGATCGCTCTGTCACGGCGACGCTGACCCCGAAAGGAGGATTGCCGGTGATCGTCAGGGAGCAGGACCGGCAGTGGGGGCGTGGCCCGGCCGCTCTGCGCGGCAATATCCGCGAGATGGTGGCGCTCTAAGGGAAAGCCAGCGTCGGCGTATATACGTGGAAGCCCTCAGTCACCACCCCTGTGCCGCCGCTAACCAGGGCCGGGAGAGGTTGTTCCGCGCCGGTGCGCAGGTTCTGGATGACCCCGCGCTGCTCGCCGTTGGCCAGGACGATCCAGCCGGCAACGTGGTCGTCCCCGTCGGCCTGCCCCTCGGCCCGGTACAGCCCGGCGTTGCCGGTGGCCGGGGTGGCGTTGAACGTCAACGGTTGCCCGCCGGCCGGCGTAAACGTCCCGCTGGCTGTCTCCTCGCCCAAGGTCGCTTGCAGCCGCGCCCCGTCTTGCGAGGTCAAATCAATGGTGTCGCCGGCCACAGTGCCCCGAAACCAGGAGTCGGCCTGGTTGTCGCAGGCGTAGGCCAGCACGTTGCCTTCTTCGTCCGTGGTGATGGCCACGAATAATTCCGAGCCATCCACGCGGCCGACGAAGCTGCCGGCCGGGAATTCGGCCGCGCCGCCAGCGCAAGAAGCTAACCCCAGGGCCAGGACAGGCCCTATCGCCAGGAGTATAAGAATATAACCAATACGTATCATTTGCTTTACCTCCTGGGGGCAGTATAGGCCAAGCAGCGTATTGCTGACACTGTCCTCAGACAGGTTTTACCTACGAAAAAAGTCAGGTCCCCGCACCTGACTATAGTTAGGTGCTAACCCCTGACTAAAGTTAGGGAAAAGCCCTGACCAAAGTCAGGGCTTTTTTCTTTATTGCTCCAGCCCCAACCATTCCGAGGCGATCTGCTCCACGTCCAGGTCGCCGCTGTTGGGCAATTCATTTAAGGCTTCGACCAATATGGTGCGAACCGCTTCCACGTTGCCGCCGTTGGCCTCGATGATTTGGGCCAGCGTCTGGCCCTCGGCCGTTTGTGCCCGAAGCTCCTCAACAGACAACCCGGTTGCCTCGCTGACCACGCCAAAGACCGTATCGGCGATAGCTGCGCCCGGATTCTCGATCTCCTCGCCGGTCTTCTCGGCTAACAGGCGAATGGCCAGGCCCATCAAGATCTGATCTTGAAAGCCGCT
>JAKEFB010000086.1 GCA_022616275.1 Chloroflexota bacterium | reverse complement strand
TCGACCAGCCGGACCTTGTCCGTCTGGCTCAGGTTTTCAGCCACCCAATCGGTGCTGACCAGTACTTCCGAATGCGCATAGCCTTTGTCTGACATTGTTTTGTACCTCCAATAAAGGGTTTATTATACGGAGTGGCGCGGTCGTGAGACCGGCCACAGCCCAAGTGGGTTTATAAGAGAGGTGGCTCGGTCATGAGACCGGCCACCGCGGGAGAAACGTTTTAAGTTGTTACAGAGCCAGGCCAAGCTGGCGTAGCAGTGTGCCGGCGTCGTAGTAAAGCGCGGCCTGTTGAATTTGGGCGTTGGCCAGGCGGCAGACCAGAACCATGGGCACAACGACGGCCCGGCCGGTAGCCGGAATGCCCAAGAATGGCCCACCCTGCCGGCCGCAAAAGATAAACTCGAGAACGGCGGTGCGCTCGTCGGCCACAATACTCTGCACCTCGGCCCGCGACCCGGGAAAGCCGTCCTGGAAGAGAGCGCGCAGCAGGTTGGCTACGGCCGCCCGTCCCTTAAAGACGCAGTTTTGGGCGTGGTCGGCCAGCGTAGCGTTATCGGCCAGGGAAACGGCCGCCGGTTCGGCCACGAAGGCCTGGAGCAACTCAATATTCGATTGTAAATCTTTTTCCTTCATGCCTTACTTCTCCTCTTACCGCCTTTCAAAATAGCAGGCAGGCGTATCCAAAGGCGTATCCAGGCCAATCCAAAATCTTGACGAACGCTTTGCGTTCGCATCTAAAATCTAAAATCAGTGGGGAAACGGCCGGGCCTGGCCGCTTTGCCAGGCGGCGACGACACGGGCGGGCGTAGGAGCAGCTAGAAAGCATTCGCGCACGTCTGGATCGCTAATTTGGGCGGCAAAGGTGGTCAGGGTGTCGTAGGCCCGCTGAATGGCCGCGCCGGCTTCGGCTGGGCGACCGGCCGAGGCCAGGGCCTCGGCGTGGGCCAGGAATACGTCGGGCGCCTCCCAGACGTAGGACTCCTCCGCCAGGGAATCAAACTGCCGGATGGCCTCGGCCGTGTGGGCCAGGGCTTCGTCTGGCCGCCCCTGGGCCAGACGCAGCCGGCCGAGCCAGGCCAGGTCGCTGACCTGGTTGGCCAGCTCCCCGCTCTCCCGGCGGCTGCGGTAGGCGTAAGCCAGGTATCGCTCGGCTTCCGGCAACTCCCCTTGCTCCAGGACCAGCCGGCCTAGCCCTTGAGCCGCCCACCCCGCCAGCCAACTGTCGCGATAAATATCAGCCTCGTGAAAGATCTGCTCATAAATGGCCTTCGCTTCCGGCCGGCGGCCGGTCGCCCGGTAAGCCTCGGCCTGGAAAATCGCCGGCCGAATGGCGTTCAGAGCATAGCCCATCTCCCGGTAAAGCCGCTCCGATTCCTGGGCAAAGTGTTGCACCTTTTCGGCCTGGTAGTAAAAGTTCCAGGCCGCGGCCAGCGACCGGTAAGTACGCGCCTGTCCAGGTTTATCCTGCTGCTGCTCACAAATTTCCAGCGCTCGCTCCAGGTAAGTGAGTGCCAGAGCCACCTCCCCCAGGTTCATGGCCACCCAGGCCAGGCCGTGTAAGCACAGACTCTCACCGGCCGTGTCGCCGCCGGCCTGGTAAAGGGCCAGCGCTTGCTCAAACACGCGGCGGGCCGCCTTATTCTGGCTGATGGTCATCTGGCAGGAGCCGGCCTCGTACAGGCTGCGGGCGGCGTATTGCCGGTCCCCCACGGCCAGGTAGCGTTTATACGCTTCCAGGGCTGACTCGATGGCCGGCTCGTACTGGTCTAACGTTTGCAGGTAGCCAGAGCGGCACAGGTAGTAAAGGGCTTGCAGTTCCGGCCGGGGCCGGCGACCCAACAAATCGGCCGCCGTGTCCAGGATCTGTTCGTACTCCGCCACCGGTCGCCCCACCATTGGGATCAGCACCGCCCGGTCCAACAGGACTTCAATATATTTTTCCTCGTCGGCCACGGGATCAAACCCCGGCTCGCTACGCCACTGGTCGAAGGCGGCCGAAGCTGCCTCCAGGGCACTCATGGCGTCGGCGAAAGCGTAAAGCTGGCGGGCGTAGGCGGCGGCCAGGGGCGCCCAGTGAAAGACCAGCCCCGGAACGTCTCCTTCAAGAGCGTGGCGGAGAACCCGGCCGGCCCTGGCCTGGCGCTGGGCGGGCGGCAAGCGAGCCGCTACCTCGGCCAGCATGGCTGCTGCCCGGCGATGGAGCAGGCGGCGGCGGACCGGCCCAAGCCGGTCCGCGACGGCCTGCCGGATGAGGTCGTGGCGAAAGTCAACCAACGGGCGGCCGGCTTCCAAACAAAGCAGGCCACGCCGTAGACCCAGGTCAATGGCCAGGGCCATCTCTTCCTCACTCCGGCCGCTGACCGATCTGATCTCGTCGAATAGGGTAGGCCCGTCGAAGACGACCAGGGCCTCAATGACCTGGCGGCAGCCGCCTGGCAACTGTTCCAGCCGGCGGCCGGTCAACTCGCGGACGCTGGCCGGGACCGGCAGCTCGGCCGGCACTTCCCGGGTGTGGGCCAGCTCATTCAACAGCTCGGTGACGAACAGGGGATTGCCGCCGGTCGCCCCAGCCAGAAGGGCAACTACGTGAGGCCGGTAGCCTTGTGGCAGTTCAGGCCAGAGGTAATCGGCCAGGCCAGCAATGTCGGCCGGCGCTAACGGGGCTAGTTGCAGCCGCTGCAAAGCACCCCGGCCCAGGTCCCGCAGCAGGGCTTGCACGGCGGCGTTGTCTTCAATCTCCTCGGGGCGGACGGTCCCGACCAACAGGAGGGGAGTATGCGAGGCGCGCCGGGCCAGGAAGTGAAACAGGCGCAGGCTCGTTTCGTCCGCCCATTGCAAATCGTCAATAAAGAGGAGCAACGGCGCCGCGCCGGGCCGGTCGAGCCCGTGGGTCAAAAACTCAAAGAGGGCGCTAAAAAGGCGTTCCAGCTCGTCGCCGGTGATGGGCGCGGCCGGCAGCGCCAGGCGGCCCAGTTGCCGGGCCAGCGCCGGTAAGAGCCGGACCAGGTACTCCAGGGAAAAGGGAGACAACCGGCCCAGGCCGGCCTCGTCCAGGGTGGCCAGGTGCTTTTCCAGCAGCTCAATCCAGGGATGGTAGGGCAGCGCCAGGGTGGTCTCGTGGCAGTGGCCAGCCAGGAAGCGTGCTCCAGGCAACCGGCCGGCAAACTCCTCAATGAGCCGCGTCTTGCCGCCACCGGCCTCGGCCTCGACCAGGATAACTGCCCCTTCGCCCCAGCCGGCCTCGGCCCAGGCCTGGCGCAATATTTCCAGCTCGGCCGCCCGGCCGACAAAATCAGGCGCCGCCAGCCAGGCAGCGTCCCGGCCGGCAGCCGGCGTTGTTTTGGCTACCGGCCGCAGATGGCCGGCCACGATCTGATCGTGCAGGGCCTGTAATTCCGGCGCCGGTTCCACGGCCAGCTCGCGCTGCAGCAGCAGGCGGCATTGTTCAAACTGGGCCAGGGCCGCCTCGCGCTGGCCTGTCCGGGCGTAGAGCCAGACCAGGCGAGCATGGGCCTCCTCCAGGAGGGGATTGCTGTGGATCAACTGGCGGGCGCGCTGGATGGCGGCCTCAAACTTTTCGGCCTCGGCCAGGCGGCCGATCAGCTCAAGCAGTGCGCGTTCGTAGAGGCGGCGCAGCCGGGCCTGTTCGCCCAGTAGCCACAGCTCAAATTCGGGCGCATCGGGCAGGCTGAACTCTGCCAGAAATTCGCCCCGATAGAGGTCAACGGCCGCACCCAGACTCTCCAGCGATTGTCCGGCCAGGTCGCCGGCCAGGAGCTGTTCAAAAAGGCAACTGTCTACCCGGCCGGCCTGGTGGTTCAACCGGACAGTATCGCCTTCGGCCAGGATAGCCTCCGGGCCAAGCTGGCTGCGGACGCGACTGAGGAGCAATCGCAAAGCCCGCACCGGGGCGTCGGCTTCGGCGCAAAAGAGTTGGGCCAGCGCCGGCCGGTGGTGGGTTTGTGGGGTGGCGGCCAGGTAGGCAAGCAAGGCCCGGGTTTTACGGCGCAGGGGCGGGCCACTGCGTCCATCTACCTGGAGGTCGAATGGTCCGAGCAAATAGATGGAAAACACTGGACCCTTAAATTAGGCGTCAAGGCGATTGGCTTCCCAGACCTGTCGCCAGGCGCCGAGTACCTTGAGCCGGGCAGCGACGATGTCTATATCGGCCACGTTAATCTTCTCGCCCTGAACACGAATGATAGAAGCGATGTCGTCCAGATGGCGGGTAGATTCACTATCGGCATAAGCGCGCAGCTTGCTGGTAATCGCCGACGTCACAGAAACGTAGGCCGCCCGGCGCATTTCGTCAAAAGGCAGGTACACGCGCTCCTGCAGCACTCGTTGAAGGAACGGCTTTGCTCTAAAGGTGTTGCTTGGTGTGTCATAGGGACTAGGGAACCTCATGCCGGCCGTAGACCAGGCGACGGGCGGTAGCGTCTACTTCTTCGGCCGACCATTCCGGATGTTCCTCGGCTAGGATGAGGCGCTTCTGGCGCAGGGCAAAATCGGCTGCGGCGAACGTTTGTTGGTTCTTTTCCACGACGGACATTTGCCGGATGGCGGTCACATATTCCCAGTTGATCGGCTGCTCCATTCTAGAGGGCGGCCGTTCCAGGGGTGGGTGCTGCAAATAATACCCCTCTATGCCCCGCCGTCGCGAATAGGCGATGCGCACTCCACCGGCCCGCAAAGCCTTCAAGTCCCGCCACAATGTTTCCTCCGGCCGTTTCCCCCAGCATGGCCGGCCGAGCTGGACCTGGATCGTTTCCCAAATGGCCTGGCGGGTATAGACGCCGCCGTCGCTGAGCAAATCAATCAGGGCCGCGCGCCGGGCCGTCACCAGGTCCTGGCGCATGTGGCCGGCCATCGCCGCCAGGCGTAGGCGGGCCAGTTTGTCCTCTTGTTCCCGGCTGGCCTGCTGCCAGGCGTCGGCCGGATGGATAGCGGACGGGTTGGGCGTAGACATGGCAAGAGGAATTATAAGTAAACCTGGTTTTAAAAGCAAGTTAGGTGGAACAATTTTAGAAAATTGTTCTACTGGCTATACACCATTTAGCGGCACGTGGAAGCCAAAGGTGCTGCCCTGGCCGGCTTCGCTGCGGGCGCAGACTTCGCCGCCGTGGGCGCCGACGACAAACTTGACCAGAGCCAGGCCCAGGCCCAGCCCTTCTTTGCCGCGTCGCAGGGGGTCGGCCATCTGGGTGAAGGCTTCCCACAGACCGTCCAGCTTGTCGGCCGGCACGCCCACGCCGGTGTCCTCGACTTCAAAATGGAGGCTGTCGCCGTCCAGCCAGCTTTTGACCCAGATTTCGCCGCCGGCCGGGGTGAATTTGATGGCGTTGTGGACCAGGTGGTGGATGGCATCCATCAGCCGCTCGCCGTCGGCGTGGAGTTCGGGCAGGTCGGCGGGGACACCAAGGTAAAGGGTGACCCCTTTATTGGCGGCCAGGGGTTTGAGCGGTAGCAGGGCATCCTCGACGACCCGGTCAAAGGACAGCCATTCCGGCTGCAGCTCGCCTTGTTTGCGCAGGAAGGCGGCAAAAGTGACCAGGTTGTCCACCATCACTTTGGCCGACTGGACCTCGCGGGCCAGTTGGTCCAGTTGCTCTTGCTGGCCAAGGACCAGATGGTCGCGGCCGTATTTCTCCATCAACTGTAGCGAGAAACCCATGTTGGCAAAGGGCGTGCGCAGTTCGTGGGTGATGACGCCGATGAAGGCCGACTTGAGCTTGTCCATCTCCTGCAAGCGGCGGCTGGCGTCTTCCAGGTCGGCGTAGGCCTGTTTGAGGTCCTTGTTGAGGTGAATGAGGTCGGCCACCAGCCGGGCGTTTTGCAGGGCGACGGCCGTCTGGTCGGCCAGGGTGCTGAGCAAGTCCAGGTCTTCATCGTAGTAACGGTCGCCGGAGACCTTGGGCCCCAGGCCCATCAGCCCGACCCACTCGCCCTTGCTGTGAATGGGCACGTAGACCTCAATGCCCAGGCCGGACAACCAGGCCCGCTCGGCTTCGGCCAGCCCGGCAAAGCGGGGCAGCACGTCCACGTCGAACTGGGTCAGCGGCCGGCGCTCCTGGCGCAGGTGTTGGGCGACCGGGCTTTCGGCCGGCAGCGTGCCCAGCTCCAGCGACAGCTCGCCGTAACCGTGGACGCTCTGCCAGTTGTGGCAGACCAGTTGGCCGTCGGGGCCGGTGGTCGTGTTAACCAGGTAGAGGGTGCCATGGCGGATTTGCATGGCGTCGCTGATCAGCTCGACGGCGTCGGCTTCCAACTGCTCCAGGTCTACGATGTGGCTGATATTCAGGCTGTATTCGCGCACCGCCCGGCTGGGATCGTAGACGGCGCCGGCCGTCAGCCGGTCCACTCCTTTCTCAGCCAGGCGCAGAAGCGGCTGGGAGACGAGCAAGACGGCCAGGGCGATCACGGCGGCGACCAACCACAGGCTTAAACCGGTTAAAAACTCAGGGCCGCTGACCCGCTGTTGAAGCTCCTGGTAAGCGAGGAGCAGCAGTTCGTAGAGGAGTCCAAAGAGGAGGGCGACGACGACGTAGGTCAGGGCGCGGCGCAGCAGCCGGCGCAAATCTACCAGGTCGTAGACGAGGGCGGCGTAGGTGATGAGGGCCACGGGCGGCAGATGCAGCCAGACCCCCACGTCGAGGGTGCCCAGGAAAACGAGCCCGTCGCCAACCAGGAGTAAGGTGAGGCTGATGAGCCAGTAGACCAGCCGGTTGAGGTGGAGCGGCCGGTGGATGGACTGGCGGTAGGCGCGCAGGCCAGGGCGGGCGTTGAGAATGGTGAAGGTCGCCCAACTGAGGACGGCCAGCCCGGCGGCGACGTCCTGGCGGGGGAAGATGCGCCCCAGGCCGGTCCACAAAATCTCCGGCAGGGCCAGGGCATTGGTATCGAGGAGGGCAAAGGCGATAAAAGCGAGCAGGCCGGGCAACCAGATGAGCCAGGGAACCTGGCGGCGCTGCAACAGGACGTGGCTGAGGTAGAGAAAGACGGCCGCCAGCAGGGGAAGGGCGTAGAAGGAGAGGTGTCCGGCGGTCAACCGGCCGGCGAAGCCATTCCAGCGGGCCACGGCCCACAGGCCAGCCATCCAGATAGCGGCCAGCAGCAGGTAAAGGACGACGCCGGGGGTGATGCGTTTTTCTATCGCTTCGCGGGTGGCGACGAGCCAGACGAGCAAGGCGTAGAGAAAAGCCAGGACCAGCCAGCCCCAGGCGCCGCCGGGGCCGGCGACCGGAGCGGCCAGCAGGCTGAAGCTGTAGCTGCCGCTGGCCGGGTGGCCGTCCAGGCTGGAGACCGTCCACTGGACGGTGTAGGTATCGGGCGGCAGGGCCGACAGCGGGGCGACCAGGACGGCCGGCTCCTGGGGGCTGACCTGCGCCTGGAGGCTCTCGACCTCCCGAAAGCCCTGGCCAAAGAGCGTGAGCCCGCTGTTCGGCCCCAGAGACTCACTAAAGACGAGGCGGAGTTCGGTTGGTGGTTCGGTTAACTGCGCGCCGGGTGGCGGGCTGGCCGATACCAGTTCGGCGTGGGCAGCGGCCGGCGCGGGCCAGGCCGCGGCCAGGAGGAGGCCCAGCCCAAGCGCAACTACCCGGATCAGGTTACGGCCGTTCACTGGAGGTAGGGCTGAATGGCCTGGGTTAATTCACGGGGGGAGAGGGGGCCACCCAGGCGGGCGACCACCTGGCCGTCTTTGTCCATGACAAACGTCCAGGGCTCGCTGCTGAGGCCCCATTCGTCAACTTCGTCGGCCACCACCAGGGGGTCGAACGTTTTGTAGATCTCCAGATGAATGAAATTGACCTGGTCGCCCAGCTCCTGGTAAACGGCAATGACGCTGTCCACCACCGGGGCGCAGATTTCGGTCTGGCAGTAAGCCGGGGTGGCCAGGGTGACGACAGTTGGCCGGCCGGACTCGAGGGCCGTGGCCACCGTCATCTGGTACAGGCCCGGCTCGGGAACCGGGGAGGAGGTCAGCTTGGCGATGTCGGGCTCGGTTTCCAGCGTCCGGTTCTGGCTGGCCGGAGGCTGGCTGCCCAGGGCGGGGGTGTGGGGCTCGCCGGCGACCTGGATGGCAAACTGAGCCTGGGTGGTCCGGCCGTCGGGGAAGGTGATGGCCGCCGAGAGGCCCCAGTTGCCGGCGTGGGGGATGTCGGGGTAGACGACCCAGTAAGGGACTTCGTAGTCGCTGAAACTGGTGGCCGGGCCGGTCCAACCGGGGACGGGCGTGCCGGAGGCCAGGTCATAGGCGGTGATATTTACCGTCTCGGCGTCGGCCACGCGCTCGACGCCGGAGAAAAGGACGAAGGGAACGCGCGGCGTCCCAACGGCAAAGTCGTCGCTGGCCACGGCGATCTGGATGTCGCTCGGGCCGGTCGCCTCGACGGGCGGGCTGGTCGGGGTCGCGGCCGGGGTTGGGTCAGAACTGTTGCAGGCGGCCAGGAAGCAGGCCAGCAACAAGAAGAAGAAATAGTTTTTCATAAACAGTTGTCCGTTTGTCTGGAGATTGGCGCTCAGGCTAATCTCCAATCTCCAATCTCTATTCCACCTCATTTTTACTATCAGGGCTGGGTGGAAGGATTATAGCATAGTTGCGCCCAGGGTGGAGGGAGTATTCCGGTACCAAGAGGGAATTTTGCCGGCCTGACCTAACTATAGTCAGGTCTTTTCCCTAACTTTTGTCAGGGCAAAAACCTGACTGCGGTCTGATGCCAAACGAAGAATCTTTTGCTATCTTGTACAAAATGGCCATCCTATCAAGACAAAAAAGAGTTTACATACGCAGTGCGCACTACAATGAACGAAAAAGCTTATAGCTTACAGCTTATAGCTAACAGCTATTGACAAGGAGAATAAACATGTCTGACGTTTGGGAAACCATTGGCTCAATAACGGTAGATGCCGCCAGGTCAGTCGGCGACTTTCTGGAATCGGTATTCGTTGACAAACGGCGCGCCCACCTCCTCGGTGGGACCGACCGGCGCTACCGGCTGGACTGGAACCAGGTCCACCCCCACGTGACCCCGGCCGATCCCGCAGGCGGCAGCGCGCTCTCGTCAGGCTACGGCTCGCTGAACGCGGTCTTCCTGAAACATCACGAAATTCAAGCCAAAAAAGATGCTTTAACCACAGCCCCCAATCCCTTCCGCGTCTACCAATACGCCCTGGTCGAGACTTTGAACGTTACCAGCTCGCCCCGCTACGAACCGGCCGGCAAGACCTACTGCAACATCTACGCCTACGACTTTGTGGTGGCCATGGGTGGCTACCTGCCCCGGGTATGGTGGTACGACGAGGCCTGGAAAGAGATAGAAAAGGGGGCGGAAATCATTACCCCGGCCGAACTGGAGCAGTTGAAAAAAGAGGGCAAGAGCACCAAAGGGGTCATTGCCCCGGTCTACGCGGAAACGGTCTTTGAAGAAAACGCCAATGGCCTTAACCTGTGGATACGGGCCCACGGCGCACAATTTGGCTGGCGCGAAGAAACGGACATGACCACCGCCCAGGAAGCGGCCAACAGCGGCCACATTGCCGTCCTGCTGGCAGCCAACAAGTCCGCCTCCGAATCCGGGCACATTTCGGTCATCCTGGCCGAGTCAGACGACTACCAGGCGGTGCGCGACAAGACGACCGGCAAAGTGACCCTCCCCCTCCAATCGCAGGCCGGCCGCACCAACTTCAAATACGGCCAGCGCCCCTACCAGTGGTGGTCAGACAAAGACCACAAAGACGGGGCCGCCTGGATCATCGGCGCCTAAACAACCCACCCTCGAGCCGGCCGGGCCCCATCCACTCCCGGCCGGCCACCCCCCTTAAAACACGCCACCCAAAACCCCTCACCCATCACGCATCACTCATTGCTCATCGCTCATTGCTCATCACTCATCACTCATCACTCTACCTCACATTCCCGTGCTCGTCCGTCCGGGCAATGATCCAGATGGCGTGAACGAGGCCGGGGATGTAGCCCAGCAGGGTGAGCAGAATGTTGAGCCAGAAGTGCATGCCGAAGCCGACTTTCATGAAGACGCCGACCGGGGGGATAATGACCGAAGCGATAACACTACAACTGTCCATGAAAACCTCCTAAATTCAGCGGTGACCGTCACTTGCAGAAGTGACGGTCACCTGAAGAAATAATTTACGAGCCTCATTACGATATATGCTATCATAAAGTTGCCAGGTCCACTTCAAGTTGAAGTAATCGCCGGAACCCTCAATCCGCGCGGCGGATCTGGCAGAGGTAGGCGCGGTGCGGAACGGAGCCGCTGATCGGGTCAATCGCCCCGTTGCCGATGATCAGGTTGAAGTTGGCCCCGGCCGGACCGAAGGGGTCGTAGCCGGGGGCACCAATCTCCGGACAGGCCTGCCACCAGCCGTGCTGGCCGCAGACGACACGCGGCTCCAGAGAATCGTTTAGCCGAACACGCGCCCGGATGCTGCCTTCAGGCGTCTCAACGCTCACCCAGTCGCCGGGGTGGAGGCCACGCTCGGCGGCCGCCGCCGGATGCAGCTCGACCTCCGGATCCATCGCCTGCCGCCGCAGACTCGGCAGTCCACGGTGCTGGCTCTCGCAAAACAGGGTGTGCTTGGCGCAGGTGAGGATCAGTGGGTATCGCCCGGCCAGCTCCGGCCGCGACAATGGACTCATCAGCGGCTCTTCATACTCGGGCAGCGGTGGGTAGCCATGTTCCAGCAGCGTCTCGGAGTACAATTCGACCTTCCGTGTCGGTGTGTTGAAGCCCCGGGGTACGCCGTCCTTCTGCTCGGCGAACTTGCGGTAGCGCGTCTCTTGGGGCGCCCGCACCCCGCCCGGCTGCTCGCGCAGCGCTTCCAGCGACACGCCGGACGGGCTGAGCTGGTAGCGATAGGCGGCCTCAATGTCGCCGTCCCAGAAGTGGGCGCCGAGACCCAGGCAGGTGGCCAGGTCGAAGACGATCTCGGTGTCGGAGCGGGCCTCTCCCTGGGGCTCGACCACTCGCCGGCGCAATTGCACCAGCGATTGCGCGTCCGGACTGACCTCGAAGCCGACCTTGAGGGCCTCGCGTTCGAAGGCGCTGGCCACCGGCAGGACGACGTCGGCCAGTTCGGCCGTCGGGTTCATAAAGAGGTCGGCGTGGACATAGAAGTCAAGTGCCGCCAGGGCCGCGCGCCCCCGCCGGCCGCCGGCGTGCGAGAGGAGCAGGTTGGCCCCGAAGCCGACCAGTCCACGCACCCCGTATGGCTGCTGCTCCAGGATCCCCCGGTATAGCTCCTCCGAGGTGACAAACTGCCACCGGGAAGGGCCTAACGGCCGCTCCGGCAGGCCGAGTGCCCGGGTGCGCTGCCCGGCCGGCAGCAACTCCCCACCGGCGACGTTGGCGGCCGGCACGGCTTGAAACAGCACGTTGCCTCCCCGGGCGTCAAGGCTGCCGGTCAGCGCGTACAGTTGGGCAATGGCCCGGGCGATCTGGGTGGCGTTCGACTGCATCTCCACGCCGCTCCAGGCATAGTAGGCGACCGGCCGCGCTTCCCAGAGCAGCCGGGCCGCCCCTTCTATCTGGTCACGCTCGACGCCGCAGATGGCGGCCACCCGCTCCGGCGGATAACGCCGGCAAAGTTCGGCCGTGAGTTCGAACGCCGGCCGGCAGACGACCTCACCCTGCAACGTCTCAATCGCGAACGCGCCGAAAAGGGCCGGCTGGGGATGGTCGCCGTCGTAGCGGCCGGTGGCCGGGTCATAGACGATCGGGCGGCCCAGCGTCTCGCTCCAGGCCACGACCTGTTGGGCGTTGCCCTGCGCCGAAAGATCGCCCTGGGTCAGCAAACGGCCGTTGTCCGCCCGCACCAGCAAGGGGCCGTTCGTCCAGTCGCGGATAAATTCACGGTCGTACCAGCCCCGTTCGATCATCACCTGGGCGATGCCCAGCGCCAGAGCGCCGTCAGTGCCCGGCCGGACGCGCAGCCAGATGTCGGCCCTTTTGGCGGGCCCGGTGCGGCGGGGGTCAACGACGATCAGGCGGGCGCCGCGTTTGAGCGCCGCCCTGGTGAGGGTCGCATGGGCCAGCCGGGCCAGGTCTGGGTTGTAGCCCCAGAAGAGGATGCAGCCGGCATTTTCAAGGTCAGGCAGGTAAGCGCCGGGAACACTGGCGCCGAAGGTGTATTGCGGGGCCAGATACCGTCCCCAGCCGCACAGTTCCATGGATACGCACAGGTTAGGACTGCCAAAGGCATTCATCAGGCGCTGAACCCAGACTACCGAGTCGTCCGAGGCCGAGGTAGACGGGGAGACCAGGCTGAAGACGACGCTCTCCGGGCCATGCTCGGCGGCGATCCGGCCCAGCCTGGCGGCCGCCAGGTCAAGGGCTTCGTCCCAACTGATACGCTGCCAGCCCGGGTCGGGATCGCCCTTCGGCCGGGTGCGCTTCAGGGGATAGAGCAGCCGGTCCGGGTGGTAGACGAGTTCCGGCGCCGCCCGCCCCTTGGCGCAGAGCGCCTTGCCCGTTGGGTGCGACGGGTCCGGTTCGAGGGCGACGAAACGGCCGTTGTCAACCACGGCAATCGAACCACAACGCGAGACACACAGCGCGCAATAACCTGGAATCCGCTCGGTCGCTTGCTTGTTTGCTAACATCGTGATACCTCATCCCTGATTGGTAAGGCTAATTCGTCGAGGCCCGTACACCATGCCCGCGAATTAACGCGAAAATTAGCTTTCAACTAGCGAACACTATGCTATCACAAAATAGAGGCTCCTCACCAGGCGGAGTTCGCATCCTCAGATGCGAACGACCAGGAAGATGGCGACCCTGAAAGTGAAAACGACGATACCCGATAGTGATCATCAGGACGCTGTCCCGCACCGGCCCGGCCGTGGGTGGTGGTGATGTGGTTGTGTGGAGGGGATTTGTGTTGATGATGATTGCGTGAAAGGAAGGGGATTGATGTAAGGAGTAGATGAAGCTAGAGGAAGGCGTGGAGATGAAGATGATCATATATTATATTTTTTTATAGTCCCCCTGGCCTGGTGGGGGGAGGAGGGCTTCATGGGGGGCTGTGGGGGGCGTGAGGGGGGAAAATGGACGGTTTAGGAGGTGGAAGTGGGGGATGAACGCGGAGGGGGTGGGGTTTGAGATGATCATCTGGCCGGCGAAATGATCATCTTGTACAGGAGGTAGCGGGTGCGGGATGATCATCTTGGCGCGGGTTTTGGGGGCGCTACCTCTATGAGGGGGGTGGGAAGGGGTGACAAGGGGACAGGGTGAGGGGGTAGTCCTATATATGGCCTGGGAGAGCGGGAGCGCGGGTGGAGGCCAGATATAGCCATTCATGTGACTTCGGTACTATGTGGGAGTGTGGGGTGTCGGGGTGACGACTTCTGCTATCATAAAGTTGCCTGGCCCACTTCATATTAGTGGTTTTCCTCGGGACGACTGGCATAAAGATCAGGTAGTTCTGGTGGAACCAAATTGAGAGTATCGAATGCGTGATTTATCCTTTAGAAGTCTGGATACCCTGTTGCAAGGTTCTCATCCTTATGTAAAGCGGTTCAAGCAGGACCTTGATTCTATTCATGAGAACCTGGCAACTCATCTTGACCAGACCCCAACCCTCAATTCTACCGCTCAATCAGCCGTACTCGAATATCTGCTCTCGCTTGCCTGCCAGACTCAGAACATCTTGAATATTGAGTTAGGACGCGCAGGGTTACTGGCGCTTCCTAGAGAGTGGTTAATCACGCATCTAGAAAGTGCGGCCGGACCACTTTTGGAATCCAATGACGAGTGGGAATATCGGCGGTTGTTAGAGGTGACTTGGAAGCTGAACTCACAGTTAGTCAGGAGATTTGTCTTGAGAGGCATTAAGTATAAGCAAAGAAGTTGTGGGGAGTCTATACAGCCAGAAGTGACTCGAACATTTCACCAAATCCCTGTAACTGTACAGAGTAATCGTCTAAACATTACCTCCCGTTTTTCTACTGGTAATGTGATGCAAATCGGGAAGTTGTTTTTAGGTGCTCACTTAGTTCGTCTACAAGCTGTGCAAGTCAATTGAGGCGAGTAAATCTTAGACAGAAAAGCATGCCCTAATTGGAACCCCGCGCTAAAATAGCTCTACTATGCCATCATTTGATCAAGAACAAGCGAAAAACACAATAAGAACCCTGATAGATCGGTATCGCACTCTCGACCATCCTGAAGTACAAAGCGAGGCTAATGTCCGGGCAAACTTCATCGATCCCCTGTTTGAAGCACTTGGCTGGCCAATTACGAATTCAAGCTACTACAACCGAGAAGAATACGTTCGCGGTACAGGACACGCTGATATAGCTCTAAAAGTTGATCCTCTAGCCGAAACCCCCCTCATTTTCATTGAGGCAAAACGGTTTAAGGCTATCGAGCCACTTGACCGGGTTCAGGATAGGCGAAATCGTGATGTTGCTCAACTAAGACTCCAAGTACCTGGTATGTCAGTTGATCGTACACGAGAGGAACAACAAGCGATCAATTATGCTTACCAAAAGGGAATGTATTGGGCTATTCTCACAAATTTTGAACATTTACGGCTTTTTAACGCACGTAGAGACACCCTTGTACTCAGCTTTGATAGACCAGACGAGTTTCTAGAACGTTTTGATGAACTCTGGCAGCTTGCCTTCGATGAAGTAAGTCAAGGTAGCTTAGAAGGCTTACGGGGTCATCGGGAACGGCTAGATATTGACGAAGAATATTTGCGTCTTATTAATGTGTGGCGCTTACGTTTAGGCCAAGATATTGTTTCGCACCGTGAAAACCTGATTCTGTTAGAGGATCTTCCAACAAGGGAAATTGATGTTTATAAATTACGAGAGGTCGTTCAACGCATTCTCGATAGGCTTGTTGTCATTCGTTATGCCGAGGATAGGTTAGTCATCAAGGCGGATCAACTTCGTACGATACTCGAGACTCGAGAGCGTGTGGATTATGGCGTGCCTCTCTTAGATCAAACTCGGCATTTCTTCCTAGAATTTAATGTGCGACACAACGGGGCTTTATTCACTGAACACTTATGTGATCGTCTAACAGTCAGCGAAGATGTGCTTCAGGCGATAATCATCAACTTGTACGATGCCCGTTTCCGCGCAATGTCAGCGGATATCATGGGGAATACATACGAACAATACCTTGGTCAAACGCTCATAGTTCATAACGGTAAAGTTCAGGCTGTCGATAACCTTGAAACGCGTAGAGCTCAAGGAAGTTACTATACACCAGAGTTTGTCGTTCGCTACATTGTAGAGCAAACCCTTGGCCGTTATTTATACGGCACTTACAACGGTCGTTATGACGGCGAACCAATTCCAGGAGAGACACATAAGCAGTTAGAGAACATTGATGGTTCCAAGGGGCAACCACCTCTCACAATACTAGACCCGGCCTGCGGTTCAGGCAGTTTTTTGATGAATGCCTATTACGTTTTGGAGGAGTTTTACGCATCAGAAATCAAGAGAATAACATCTGAACGAGACCAACGTTTGAATGAGTTGAGTAATCAGGGGCTTTCCCCGTTCGACTTAGCGGTTCAGCTAGCAGGTTATAAGCAACGCTTGGAAGGTTTGAAAGATTACAAAAATCAGATTTTAGAAAGGCACTTGTATGGCGTTGACTTAGATCCACAAGCAGCTGAATTAGCTGCGGTTAACCTCATGTTGAGGGCTATGACAAGAGGTCTGCGTCTACCTTTGATTTTGAATCAAAATGTCAAGATAGGAAACACGCTCTTGGGTGGTACCCAGGTGAGAGGTGAGGAGGTTATTCAGGCTATCGCACCCTTTACAGAGCAACTAGCTGAATTAAGACGCTTGCGATTGGCGCAGCAAGGAGTTGCTCAGGACGATCGCCATCCCATTGAACTCCAAGGTCAAATCGAAAGGCTGACTCGAAAAGTCAATTCAGTCTTGAACGAAAAGCTGTCTGCATACTTTGGCGATGGTGTGGCCGAAAAACGACCTTTTAACTGGATCATTGAATACCCAGAGATTTTCTTAGATGAAAAGGGTAACCTGCGAGAAAATGGCGGTTTTACGATTGTTTTAGGCAATCCACCTTATTTGAGTGTAGATGACACATGGGGTCAGAAATCGCCCGATGCAGCCTATCTCAGAGATGCCTTCACAGATACTTGGGCTGGTAAAAGTGATATTTACTACTATTTCATCCGTCGCAGTTTATCTTTATTAATACCAGAAGGCCGACTAGGTTTTATTACCGCTCGCTACTATCTGGAAGCGTTCTATGCAAAAAAACTACGACAGATCATACTACAAGAAGCTACTCTTCAACAAATTGTAGACTTTGGCGATTACACTGTATTCCCGCGAGTAGGTACAAAGACTGCCATCACACTCTTGCAACGCGAGACAAACGAACAACTTAGAACAGAAAATAGGTTTATTTTCGATAAAGCTGCTCATAAACGGATTGACATCCCGCAATTCTTGATCTCATTTCGAGGGACGGCTCACTCTTTTCATCAGGCTGAATTAGATGATGATAGCTGGAACCTTTACGGACAAGCAGTTGCAAGAATCATCGAGGAAATTGACGAAAATACCTGCCCGCTCGGTGAGCTGACGTTTATTGGCAAGGGGATGGAGACTGGGCGAAACGGTGTTTTCGTTCTTGAAGAAGCGATACTTAGTCGCTATCAGATTGAACCCGAACTTATACGAAAGATCATTAAGAACCAAGACATCACACGCTACAATTTAGCCTTTCGGGGCCTCTACTTAATCTATCCCGAAGAAATAGAAAACCTGGACGATTATCCTCGAGTCAAAGCTTATCTGGAAGAACACCGCCAAACATTAGAGGAACGTGCAGCATTCAAGCGAGGTGATTGCGAATGGTGGCGATTCACTTGGCCTCTACACAAAGAAAAATACAACTTATCGAAGATTGTAACTCCTTTTATCTCACCAGCGAATCGTTTTGCGCTTGATACTTCGACCGATTATGTGGGTCTAACTGATACATATGTTATTTTTCCTACTGATAAGTCTCCAGACTTGCGCTACCTTTTAGCCCTCCTGAACTCAAAGTTGTTGAACTTCCGTTTCCGGTATATCGGCAAGGCGAAAGACTATCGGTATGAATATGTTGAAAATGGCTTAAGAAAAATACCCGTTCGCTTAGCATCGGCGAGTGTTGAGCAGGAGTTAATTGAGCTTGCCCAACTAATGTTAGACCTGAACCTTGTACGACAAGCCCTATATGATGAATTCCGGGAAACACTTGATGCAACCATTTATACAACCCGTGACTTCTATGGAGCATACTATGACCATACTGAATACCAAGGGATTTCACTTCGTCGTGTCGGTCCAGCAGACGCCAGTACGCAAGGTACGGTTAACGGGATTGCTGTTCATGAAGTTGGAACGCATCTCGTTATAGACATTACCGAACAAGATGCAGGCAATATGCGACTGATAACACTGGATATACCTGACAACGATTTTCGACATTTCCTTCTACTTAGCATACGTAAAGATCTGCAAGCCAACGAACTCAAACAAATTTGGGCAAGGGGCCGCTTGTTACAAGGAACTCTACGTGCAATTACGACTCCGGTATTGATTGCTGCCTCTGCCTCTGCCAATATCGAGCGCATTCAGAAGTTAATGGAAGAACTAAGACAAGGAGTTGCAGGTAAAGTCAATGCCATATTAGGTGAACGTGTTGCGTCGATAGAAGACGTGCTTAATTTGGGTCGTATGGAAGCGGTATTGTCTCGAACCGATCAAAGAATCGATCAGTTAGTATTTCAACTCTACGGAATTCATTCAAGAGCTGAAGCTCAATTTATCAAAGAAATTCTAGATTAAAAGTGAGAGAGTGTTTAAAAACTTACGCACCAGCTTGAAATGGACGAGAAGTACAAGAGTCGCTCGGATGCGCAAATCGGACTCCTTCTCCTGGTAGCCAGAGTTATTAAACACTTTCTGAGTCATAAGCTGACAATCAACTTCTCCGCCGGCCGAATATCCGCCGAATAGCATTAAAGGGTCCGGCCTGCCTCCTAGATAAAGCAGCCAGATTCCGGCGAACAAGCTGCGTGTCAGGATGGTCTGGCCCCAGCGCCTTCTCGTTGATGGCCAGCGCCCGTTCGTAATACGGCCGCGCCCCGGCCAGATCGCCCTGCCCGTGCAGCAAGCCCCCCAGGTTGTTCAG